>CAKZQV010000498.1 GCA_937141895.1 uncultured Verrucomicrobiota bacterium | reverse complement strand
CATCCCTGCGAATGACCATGGTCGGGATTTGATTGCTCCAGGAATTCACGCGCAGTTCCCAGCCGATGATGTCCTGCCCGTTCGTCTGCGCAGGGATGTCCATGTGATAATAGCGCCACTCATTCGGAGGAATCTCCACTCCGATATCTCCCCCGCCATCAATCTGAATTTCTGTGGCCCCAACCGTGACCACCCGGAGGGTGTACGAACCGGCTTCCAGAGTGGCCCCATTACGGGAGTCATTCACCATGAGTGAATACGTTCCCGGCACCGGGTTAGCAATCGTGATTAAATCCGTATCCGTTTCGTTATATCCATATCCGGAATAGTGTCCATAACTCGCGCCGTTCGGCAGATTACTGTCGGTACGCAAATTCATTTCCGGGCTGCCCACCCGGTCTTCCAGCCGGACTTCCAGAGCGAGTACGCCTGGCGGAACCGTGAACTGCATCATATTGACCTCGCCCGCTCCATACGAACCGGCAAATGGCAATTCACCGGCCACCGGCACGGGGCCCAGATCCAGAACCGAGGCTTCACCCTGGCTGTGCAGCACCGCACTTGAAGTCCCTGTGCCGATATTGTTGCCCGAAGGGTTTTGCCCTTCGCTGACCACCATCAGGTAATAGGTACCGCCCGGGATCGTGGTTTCGCCGTTCGCCGGCATCAGCACATAGTGCTCATCTCCGCTTTTACGGAGCGTGGGCAGATACGTTGCACCCTGATCCGGTGAATAGGTCGGACTCTGATATTGCGCAATGTTCGGAACATAGTCCTTACGGATAAAGAGCGAACTTTCACCCACGGTATTTTCCAAGTGGACTTTCCAACTGCTGGAATTCGTTGGCACCTCAACCGAGAAATACTGCACCGCACGCGGCGCCAGATTAGTGATGGTGCTACTGCCATTAAAGGCAATCGGCTGAGGGTCATAGGTCATACCCGTGCCAACGGCACTGCTGACAAAGCTATACGTTGAAGTGACGGACGAGGAGCTGTTGTAAAATCCGATATAATAACTGCCCGGTTCCAGTGGTCGGCCCATAGCCATGGAGATTACATGTTCAGGATAGTTCTGACTGCCGTCTGAACTCTTATAGTAGCTCCACCACCTTCCATAAGTTGAAGACCACTGGTAGCCGCTCGGCCAGGACGTTGCGTAACGCCAGGCACTCCATGAACCGGTCGTGTCCGGAAGCTCATCCCTGCGAATGACCATGGTCGGGATTTGATTGCTCCAGGAATTCACGCGCAGCTCCCATCCCAGTACATCCTGACTGTTCGTCTGCGCCGGAACATCGACATAAAAGAATTCCCACGTCAGAGGAGCAACCTGCAATGACCCGGAGCTGAAACCGTCCACAGCAAAAGTGGCAGGCTGGATAGGTCCGCTGTCCAAGGTAAAGGCACCAAGTGCGGCGCTTGGCGAGTAAATACCAATATACCAGATATCGGCTTCATGATCCGGATCCTGTAAATAGCCGAGCAGGCTCGATTGGTCATTATGAGCATTCTGGTAGATGGTCATCGATCCATTCTGACGGTAGCTCCAACGCCCCGGCACAAAGTTCCGGCGTATGGCTATTTCGGTTCCGGCCACATGATTACTCAGCTCCAGCAACCAACCCAGCTGGCCCAGCTGCTGGCCAATATCCGATACCGCAAAATAGCGCCAGCCCACTCGGCCGGGATCGTTATTTAATGTTGAACTTGAAAAGTTAATCTGGGTAATGATCGGTTCGCGGTTCCGCAAGTTGAAACTGAAGTCAGAGTCCCCATATACGGTCACATAGTAGGAGCCGTCGCTGAGCGATGAAGGAACCAGCGTGATACTGTCACTTTCCGTTGTGCTGTCGATTTCAGAAAAAGCATCGTTATTAAATGCATTCGGCACCTTACCCAGCCGCACCGCCAGTTCCGGATTCGTTCCGCTGGTCGGATCCACAGTAACCTCCCAGGCAATCTGCTCCGGCGGCACCGGAATGCGATAGGTTTTATAAAGAAAACCCGAAACACTCTGACCTACTAAGGTCCCATTATAAGGGGTATCGGTGATTTCGTGCTGCCGGGAATCGAGTTGGAAGGCATCGCCGGGGGCGCCCGGAATTCCGACAAAATAATATCCCGGGTCGCCTGGAAGCGCATAGTCCGGGACCAGCAAACCCTGTCCGGTTCGGGTTCGATCGTAATAACTGGAACTGGAAGGATGTGGTGCCAACCCCTTGCGGATATAAAACGGAAGATTCAGTGTGCTGGTTCCAGCGGCATCCTGCAGCCAAAGGCGCCAGGCATAGGCCAGCGCCGGAATAGTGGTTTTAAAGTAGCGAATCCCTTCGGGCGGTACCTGATCAAGACCACTTCCGCTTCCTGAACCGACGGCAAGTGCCCCGAGATCTTCTGCATACACATCGCCGGAAAGCAGATTCCAGGTCGACCCCGTATCAGCCAGCACGAGAATGTACCACTCCTGCCCGGATCCCGAGGTATTGGAAAGATAGCGCGTAAATCCGTCATCTCCCGTATACGTGGAGGAATCGGTGAATGATTGGCTGGCGCTGTTGAGGTAGGGCAATGCGTTCTGCTTCAAATAGACGTCGGCTTCTCCAGAAAGCACATCCAGTGCCGTTCGCCATGCCGCAAGATCGGGGAGTTCGGTGGTAATTTTGAAATAAAAGGCGCCGCCATTTGTATTCAAATTATTGAAAACCTCCGTACCGGAACCGGTTGTTCCGGGATCCCACGTCAGTTCGGTCAAATGAATATCCCCGGCGAAAAGACTCCACGATGCCCCAGCTTCTGCTTCAACCAGAATATATTTTTCCTGCCCGGCCGACAGCGATTGCACAATCGTATCGCTCCCCGCCTGATCTGATTTGTACTGATAATTGTTCGGCGAAATATTCGCATCGGGATCGGTGAACAGGTCGGCATTTCCACTGGTAAGGTTGAGCACTGTGCGCCAGTACCCAAGGCTGGCCGGCGTATTGGTGGTGGTGATACGAAATAGATAGCTGTCCTCCCGCGTGTTGGTGTGGGTGTAGACTTCGGTCCCGCTCTGGGCCGATCCCGGATCCCAAACCAGCTCTTTCACATGCATGTCCCCGGCAAAAATACTCCAATCGGAATGGGCTGCGGAGTTTACCAGCAGGTACCAAGTCTGACCGGGAGATAAAGAACGCACAATTCGATCGCTCCCAACCGTATCCGATTTCTCTGTGTAGGAATTGGTTGTAATGCCTGGCGACGTACTGATGTAAAGGTCTGCCTCGCCGCTCTCCACATTCAGAACCGATCGCCAGAACCCCACATTCTCTGCGGAATTTGTCGTGGTTACCTCAAACAGATAGAGTCCCGCGTTCGTATCCGAATTGACATAGCCCGCCGTACCCGTTTGTGAAATTCCAGTATCCCAGGTGAGATGGGTCTGACCGAGGGCCAGAAGCGGCAGTACCGCCGACGTCAATAGGCTTGCAACCTTTTTCATTTTACTTCTCCCTTTAAATACAAAATCCCCGAAAACTCTGCAGTTTTCAGGGCGTATGAATGACTAGGTGAACTACATTTTTTCTTGCTGTATCGACCCCGGCTGTAATCATCCGCCGTTCTGGCTGCAACTTCTGAAATGTATATTTTGCACCCATACCGCTTTCCTCTGATTCATTGTCGGCATCGTATGAAGCCTTATTGCAGTATACAATGATAATTATACTCATTTTATGTAAACAGAGAGGGTTACGCCGACCTTTAAGCCAACTTTTTCCCAGGAAATCCGGCAACTCATGTCCATTCCCTCTCTTTTACAACTTCGTCCCGAAAATAAATGCATCCCTTTCCGGGTGTGCTTCTTACGCCATTTTTCCTTCCGCTTGTTCTGAGTTAAAGGGTATCTTGAAATGCTGAAACACACGATGACGAGAAATTGCCCAAACTTTTCACTAGATAAGGGTTGCGTCAGCACAGGGGGCTGTGTAGGTTCCTCGCCTGATTTTTCACTAAATGAATTGAGGTTTGCCATGAGAATTAGAAGAGCAATGCGCAAGAAACCGCTACGTCGCCCGGTCAAAAAACCGCGTCTGAAGCGTTACCGCATGAAACAGCAAAAAGCACGTCTGGTTGGAGCCGGCTACACAGAAGAGCAGCTGGTTCACCTGAACACCAAAGAAATTCGCGCTGCACTCCGCGAAGCCAAGGCGTAAGCTACGCGCTGATGAAGTTTGAGAAAACGCTCCTTTTCGGGGCGTTTTTTCTGTATCTGGGGATATTTAAGGAGAAGAAATATGAAGAATATTGTACTCGTTGGATTCATGGGCAGTGGAAAAACCTGGGTGGGTAAACTGATTGCCGAGCGGACCGGCATGCCCTTGCTCGATATGGACTCGATCATCGTCGAGCGTGCGGGAAAATCCATCAATGAAATTTTTGCCGATGAAGGAGAAGCTCATTTCCGCAAACTGGAGCGCGAATTGGCTCAGGAGCTGGCCCAGACCGAGGGCAATATTATCTCCACCGGCGGCGGCATTATCCTGAATCCTGAAAACATTGCTGACTTCGAAAAAACCGGCCTGGTCGTCTGCCTGCTCGTTGATGCGGAATCGGTGCTCGATCGTGTGCGGAATGATGACACTCGTCCCTTGCTGGCCGGCGACAAAGAAAAGGCCATCGTGGAGTTGTTGGAATCGCGCAAGCCGATCTATGAATCCATTACCCACAAGATCGATACGAGTGGACGATCCTTCCCACCGGTGCAAACCGCAGAGGAAATTATCGATCTCTATACCTCATTCAAGTCTTGAATAAGAACGTTGTTATGCCGATGATCCGCGGGTGGTAAGTAAAATATTTTTTTTTGGGGAACCAACATGAGCGATGAGAAAAAAGACCAACAGGAAGATTTCCTTAGCGGCCACGAAGCGCTGCTGAACAGCATTCATAAAAACCCGGAAGCACAGGCCGAAAAAACGAAGCCGGCAGCTGAGCCCACTGAGGAAATGACACCTGTAGAAGAGGAGGCTCCAGCTGTGGTTGAAGCCGAAGCTGACGTGGCGCAGAAGGAAGAACCCCCAGTGGAAGAAACTCCGGGGACCGAAGAAGAGCCGGAGACCGAGTCGGTGGAGGAAGAGCTCGCGGTTGAAGAAACCCCAGAGAAAGAAAAGCCGGCGATTGCAGAAGAAAAACCGGTTGTGGACGAAACTCCAGTTGAAGAGCCGGTTGCAGAAGAAGCTCCCGCTGCGGAACCCGTTCAGGAAGAACCGGAAGCACCTGCACCCGAGCCTGTAGTAGAAGAGGAAGAGGTTGTTGACCAGCATGTGGAAGATAAAATCCCGCCGGTTGTAACAGAAACTCCGGCTAAACCGGCTCCCAAAAAGAAAAAGCCGGCGAATCATGCAGAAGCGGTTAAGCGGCGCCATCAAGCAACGGAACAGGCGGAAGTTAAAGAAGTCCTTAACTTCATCATGAAATATGCGAAACCCGTCGTCGCCGTTGTGGTGGTGATCTGTGTGCTCATCATTGCAGGCAGCATCATAAAGAGCAGCCAAATCAAAAAAGAAGCGGCCGCCGACATGGCGTTTATGGAAGCCCAAACTGCGGCGGATTATCAGAACATTCTGGATAACTACGGCAAAACCCCTTCTGCACCGCTTGCCCTGCTGGGTCTCGCGCAGCAGAAATTTAATGAAAGTGCCGTTGCGGAAGCCGCAGATCTTTACGGCGAGTTCGTGAAAAAATATCCCGCGCATGACAATGCCGTGCAGGCGGAATACAACCAGATCAACTGCATCGAAGCCCAGGGAAAATATGCAGAAGCCGCTCAGGCCTATGGGGACTTCAAGGTTGCCCACGAAAAATCCCGTTTTGCGCCGCAGGCGTTGCTGGATAAAGGCCGGTGCTTGGAAAAACTCAATAAGCTTGCCGAAGCTAAACAGGTGTATGAAGACGTCATCGCCTTCTATCCCAACAGCGGCTGGGCGCAGCTGGCGGAAAACAACATCACGATCCTGAACAGCAAGATGTAAGTTTTCCAATCATTGGAAAAGTAAAAGCCCTCTGAATTCCGGAGGGCTTTTTTATTGAGCCCGATCCAGCCGCATCAGCGCTTCATAAACACCAATAACAACCTTGGCCATGGCGTCATAATCCAGCGTATCGGGCAGGTCGGAAAGTTGATGATATCGCAGGTTTCGCATAAAGGCGGTGTCCGTAATCATCAGCGCCGGATACCCGTTATTCCAATAACTGGAATGATCCGAAAACGTGATCATCGGGGTGGCACGGGTCGCACACATGGAGTGAACCGGGAGGTCCGTAGCCCCGCGCATAGCGGCTTTGAATTCCCGAATATATTTCCGTTCGCCGTAGGATCCGATAATGCTGATGAAGTTTCCAGTGTCTGGATAAAACAGGCGTAGAAGCATGGAAGGAAAATTCTGAGAGCCGGGCTCGTCGGAAAAATAGCCGATCATTTCCAGCGCAACCATCAGCTCAATTTCCGTAGCATTTTTTCGGTGACGGTACGCATGCTGCGCACTGCCCATATTCGCACTTCTGAAGTGCGGCGGCTCTTCCAACGTATAGGCCACCAATTCGAAGCGTTTGTTCAGCTCGGTCTTGCCCAGCAGATGAGCCAATTCAATAAGTCCTGCCACCCCACTGGCATTATCATCCGCGCCCGGCGTGTCCTGACAGGTGTCATAATGCGCGCCCACCACGATGCGGGACTTGGTCTTCGGCCCGAATTCAGCCATCATATTTCGGTAGGTTCTGCCCTTTACCTGATATACTTGCTCCGAGACTTCCGCACCGGCAACTTCAAACTGAGCGGCAATGTACGCTGCGGATTTATCCAGATTCCGCACAAATTTATGGTTCCGGGGATGACATTCAACAGCAAGCATATCCACATGCTCGCGCAGGGCATCCTGACGGACCGAAACGACTGCACGGGGGTCATAGGTCCGTTTCGAAGGCTGGGTGACATTGTAAAATAGAATCCCCAGAATGACGGTTAGCGTCAGAACAAAACGGATCGCCTGAATGTGAAATGGCGCCGTAGGTAAAATCCAATTCCGGATCATTTCCGCTTGTTCCATTTCGGTTTATTAAGGAAGCTCAGCAAACAGAGAATCAAGAATACCCCGCCCATAATACCGGTAAACTTCCAGATAAAGGTTTGTTTCTGATTAAGGTCAACCTCGGAATATCTCAGCACCGGAAGACCGCCCTGTTCAATTTCATACAACGTGCGCTGCCAGATTTTCGGAAAACCCTGCGAGTATTTCAGGGTGATCGTCTCTCCAGCCTGCAGATTATTCATCGCTGCGACAAAATGGGGTTTATATTCAAGATAGTAGAACTCTTCCGCATGAT
>CAKZQV010000497.1 GCA_937141895.1 uncultured Verrucomicrobiota bacterium | reverse complement strand
TTATCAAAAACATAGGTGGCCAGATCGCCCGGCACCGCATCCTGACGACGCTTGTTCGCCACACGGCCCAGTTCCTGGAAAGGGGCTTCATCATAAATAATCGCCGCTTCTTCCGCATTAATGCGCCCGCCCGCTTCAATCTTATCCAGGATCGGTTTCCAACGATTGGAAGTTTCAACGGCCCCTGCGGTTTCAACCGGTTGGTCCGCCCGTTCACCGGTATGTTTCATCGTGCCTTCTTCCGACACCAGCTCGTCATACACACTATTCGTCAAAATCGGCGTGTGATCATGATTCAGCAGAAAATCTTCCATCTCTTTTGCGGTAAAGAATTTTTGGCTCTGCGGTGCGCCGCCCTCTTTAGCAATACGCTCTTCGAGGCTGGTGCCACCGATATCATCCACGCCGCTATGCGTAAGAACACCAAGGAGCTTGCGGTCCATGTAGTTCACCAGCATGCGGACATGCGGGAAATTATCGCAGTAGATGCGGGACAGCGCCGCCACGCGGACCTGACGGTCGCCGCTCACGGTATGCTTCACGCCCAGCGCTTTTCCGTTGGCCTGGAACGGCAACGGAATGACCGCCTGAAAACCGCCGGTTTTATCCTGCAGGTTCCGAAGTCTGGAAAGATGATCGACCAGATGTTCATCTTTTTCGATATGACCAAACAGCATCGTCGCATTGGTCGGGATCCCCAGCTCGTGCGCAGTTTCGTGCACTTCGAGCCAGTGCTGAGCCAGAATCTTGGTCGTCGCAATTTTCTTGCGCACATCCGCATGGAAAATTTCCGCCCCTCCACCGGAAATGGAGCCGAAGCCGCAGGCTTTCAGACGCTCAAGACATTCACGAACCGAAATTCCCGCATTTCCGGCAATCCAGTGAATCTCAACCGCGGTCATCCCCTGCAGCAGCACGCCGGGCAGCATTTCCCGGGCAAGGGAGAAAAGGTCTTCATAATATTTCATGTCCAGTTCCGGAATCATGCCGCCCACAATATGCAGGTCGGTCAGGTTCCAGTTCTGGGCGCGTTCCAAATTCTTGCGTGCATCGTCGAGCGACGTGATGTAGGCGTCTTTGGCCCCTTCCGGGCGCCAGAACGAGCAGAGATTACATTCAACCACGCAGAGATTGGTCGGGTTGAGGTTGTGGCTGTGCACATAAAAAGTTTTGCTGCCGTGACGCTCGCGGCGGATCTGGTCCGCGCGGTACATCAGCTCCGCCGTTGACATGTTCTGCAGCATATCCAGCGCTTCTGCATCGCTGATTCGCGGTTGTACGTAAATACTCATCGAAATCTGGCCTCGTCGGTTAATTGGGACTAATTTGGTATAGAATGCCGTTTTAGCCAATCCAAAAACAGTTCCAATCTTTGGAACAAAGGAGGCATCATCCATTTTCTCGCTTTTCAGTCAATATTTTGAAATGCTGTTTGTCTGTACGGATTAAGGAGGCACACCATGAACATCGAAATGATGCGTGAATTCTTCGGCTGGATAACCCTGATCAATCTGGGCCTGTTTACCTTTACCGCCATCATGAGCGCCGGTTGTCGCGGCCTCATCTACAAAGTACACGGTAACATGTTCGGCCTAAGCGAGGAAACCACCAATAAAGCGCTCTACTATTTCCTGGCCTTCTACAAAATCGTCTTCATCACCTTCAATCTGATTCCCTGGATTGCCCTGACGATCATGACCTGATGGATTAATCATAAATAAAAAGCAACTGATCCAATAATGGTACTATTCGTTGCTTTCCATTCATTCGTTGCTTTCATACATTCCCCCGCATGCAAACAACACTCATTACCAACGCACGCATGGTCAACGATGGCGAAATTCGCGAAGGCGACGTTCTCATTAAAAATGGCCGCATCGAAAACATCGCTCCGTCCCTCCCCGGCGAGGCCGATCAGATTATTGATGCCCAAGGCAAAGCCCTCCTTCCCGGCATGATCGACTGCCACGTCCATTTCCGCGAACCCGGCCTAGAAGTCAAAGCCGACATGCATTCCGAAAGCGGTGCGGCCGTCGCCGGCGGCGTCACCTCCATCATGGAAATGCCGAACACCAAACCCGCTGCCATTTCCAACGCGGTGCTCGAAGATAAATTTGCGTTGGCCTCCACCAAGTGTATCGCCAACTATTCCTTCCACCTCGGCGCTTCCAACACTAATATTGAAGAACTGCTCGCCATGGATCCCAAGAAAGTCTGCGGCGTCAAACTCTTCATGGGCGCCTCCACTGGCGGACTACTGGTTGACCGCACCGAGCAGCTCGAAAATATCTTCGGCAAAATTGAAGTGCCGATTTCCCTGCACTGCGAAGACACCAATACAATCCGCGAGAATGAAAAGGCCGCGCGTGAAAAATTTGGGGAAGCCATTCCCTTTTCCGAACATTGGAAAATCCGCTCCGAAGAAGCGTGCTATGTCTCCACCAAACTCGCCTACGAGCTCGCCACCAAATACGGTTCGCAGATCCACGTGTTGCATCTGACCACGGCCAAAGAACTCGAGTTTTTTAAAGCCGGGGCCGTGGAAAATAAAAAAATTACCGGCGAAGCCTGCCCGCATATGCTCTGGTTCTCATCCGACGATTACGAAGAAAAGGGTGCGTTCATTAAATGCAACCCGTCGATCAAAACACCGGCCGACCGTGCGGCTATTCGTCAGGCTGTAATTGATGGCGTCATTGACACCATCGGAACCGACCATGCGCCGCATCTCTTTGAAGAAAAACTGAACAACTACGGCTCCGCTCCATCCGGCCTCCCGCTCATCCAGAGCGCCATGACCTCCGCCGTCGAACTCTTTCCGCTCGAAATGGTCGCCGAAAAAACCGCGCATAACCCCGCCAAAATTTTCCAATGCCTAGAACGCGGCTTTATCCGCGAAGGCTACTGGGCCGACCTCGTGCTGATCGACACCGAAAAACCGCACACCGTTTCCAAAAACAACATTAAATATAAATGCGGTTGGTCCCCCTTCGAAGGCGTCACCTTCAAATCCTCCATCGATACCACCTTCGTTAACGGCAAAATCGCCTTTTCCAACGATGAAATCAACACTTCAGTCCGAGGCAAACGTCTGCTGTTTGATCGATAAGTATTGCGCAGTTCAAAGCATCCTTGACCGTTTGCTCTCTTTAAAATATCTTCGAATATTATTTAAAGGGGGCTTCCATGGGGGTGATCTATGCATTGATCGGGACGTACTGTATTATATGGTTTGTATTGCTATGGAAACTGATCGGTAAGACAACGATATATCCCATTCTATTTAACAGCACGATGACAAAGCTGTTTTGGATACTGACCTTTTTCCTGTTTAATCCGCTGCTGACCGGTTTATTCGTCTTGTTCGGACTGCTTTTAAAACCTTCCGAACATCCCAAATTTATCAAACCGGTTCGAGTCATCTGCCTTGGTCTGGCGAGTATCATCATAATCTTCTGCGAATGGCCATTCGGCACCGTCCGGGATGAAGTTCTTAAGCTGGCATCCTCCGAACAGAAAAGCTCTTTGTCTTCTCATCTACGTATCGATGTGGCCGCATCATCCGATGCCAAAGTCAACACCAGCGCTAGTTATTATGGCGAAGGCTATTTTTTCACCGACCGAAAACAGATCGCGATCATCAATGAAAGCACACACCCCATCCTGTCGGAAGTCGGGCGAAAACTCGCCAATCACTTGAAAACGCTTCCAGGCGTTGAGCTCGTCACTTATATTCCTTCGCACTCTACCAAACACCATTTTTCTAACTTTCCGGGACTGCTGATTGAACTGCATGAGAACAGCATCTCCGGCGCGGCGCCCTCATTCGGATCAATTCATACTATTTCCGTTCAAATTTCCGTAAGCACTCCCCGCAGTGCTATTTCCCGGTGGAGCTCGCTCCCAATGGCCCATTTCACAAGCAACGTTTCTTTGGAAACCGGCATTGCAAAATTCGGCATCTTTTCTCCTTCAATGAAGTACCACAGCGAAGCAAATAATCTGCTCAATAAAATCAGCCTCATCGCCACCCAGAGCCGTGATCCCTGGCCCAATTTCGCCCCCCTTCCCGAATTACCTGACTATCTCTATGGAGAGGCAATGACTTTTCCCGAACTCCCGATTCAACCCGACAATATCACCCTGCAGATTTCCGGGTCGGATCTACTGGCGCACAACACCGCACTGATTCGCTTCAGACCGGATGGAACTCCAAAAAAAACGTTTGAAAAAATCCAAACCGTAATGGAGCAACGAGGGTGGCGCGTTAACAAAAAAACCGACGACGCACTAAAAATGACCCGTGAGTCTGAGCAGTTATATGTGAACTGCAGAGACTCCGGCTTTTTCAACACATTCCATCCGCCAATGGTGGCGCGCTATATCAATCCATTCAAGGCTGCAGAAATTGATACAGCCTTAAAACGCTTTATGAAGGATGAACAAATCGATGCACCTACACTCCTGATTTTCAGTCCAATATTCCGTAAAGAAGCGAATGCGGAGCTCTTCGCCCAATTTTCGAAACGGCTAAGTGAGCAAATTCCATTCAATCTCTACGAAGCTATTGAACTTGGCTTTATCGCCGAAAAATCGGGGCAACCGGAACGAGCAAAAAAAATGCTTAACTTCGCATGCGCTTATAACCAGATGCAGAATGCGCCCCAGGCGCAGTGGGCGATGGATGACCTAGCGGATTCGCTGGGTAACCGTTCTCTTTCGAAAAAAGTTCCAGATCCGGAGTTCCTAGAAAAAAGCTCTATTCTTCCCTGGCCCACGGATTCCTTCTTCGAAATCCAAAGTGATGTCCCGCTACAGTTTTATTCGAAAACGGAAACCGAAGGTGTACACGAGTATATTACCTTCAAAGTCATTGACTCCCTATGGCCGATCCAACCGAAAGGATTGCATATCAATGAACTCCCTTCCTCCCGAACGATGTACATATTTGGGAGAAGTGAGCGTGGCTTTTCGAGCTTTCACCAAACTGGAGGCCGAATACGGGAAGGGCGCTGGAGCGCAAAACAAAATAATCTTTGCGGTCTGATCGGCAATGAGCCCATATCGATAGCCATTGAAGAATCAGAAAACGGAGAATACCGCTGGTCCATTAAGGTAGAAGGCACCCACTTTTACGAGGAGCGACTATGATGATTTTCATGCAAATTCTTGGTTTTTTGTGCCCGGTGCTATGGTTGATTCTACTCATCCATTGGTGGAGACAAAAAAACTTTTATTCCCTTTTTTCAACCCATCGCCGCAACAAAATATTCTGGGGGCTGACCTTTGTTTTTTTCAGCCCGCTGCTGAATATATTATATTTCTTTTTTGCATCAAAGCACAGGCTGTCCCTGCTCCCCACCATGGATCTAAAAAAACGACGATACGTCACACTGATCCTCATCGGACTGACAATTCTCTTACTTGAGGTTCCCCTTCCCCCGTTCGACCAGGTCAGCATAATGACCAAAGAGACCGATCGGACCTCACCAGCACCTCTATCGTTAAAAATGACCGCGAGCGCTTTTAATTCAAGCATGAGTGCCTCCTCCATGAAGAGCTCCGGGTCCACCGCGCGTCTTGATATTCGCCATATTGCCATCATGAACAGCAGCGCCCATCCAATCATGATTAAAACAGCCAGGCGGCTTCAAAAAACCCTTCTGAATTTACCCATGGTGGAACAGGTTGCTTACTATCCAGCCGGTCATGAACCCGAAGAAGGAAAACTTCTTCCGGAATTATTCATCCAGCTTGAAATGCCGGAACGTCGCATCATTTTTCTACCCGGCGGCCGGCTCAGCACCCTTACTGGCTCCTGTATCATTTCTGAACGCCGGGAAAATATTGCGCCGGACTTTCCGGGGTCACAGGATCTGCCGCGGGTTAAACTTTCTAATGATATCTGTATCGATTTAAAAGGCCGGGTCATGGGATTCGAATCTCCTGCGGCTCGTTACGATGATGAAGCGGCTCAAATGACTCAGGCATTTTTAAATAATCTACTTCCCTATCTCATCTCTATTGCAACCGAAAGCGGGTTGATGCCGAAACTTCCAAACTATTTGTATGGCAGCTTCAAACCTGCTCCGCCCATGCCTTTCGAGCAGAGAGATTCCATTCTCCGCAAAACCTCAGGTTACGGCCTCATGTCCCACAACATAACGACCTGGCTCTACGAGGAACCCCTCCCAACGGAAACAGCTCTCAGCAATCTTCTGCATCGGCTGGAAATCGATGGATGGAAAAAGCACTCCAATTATGACCAATGGCTTTCGATGAAACGCGGAACGGAACATGTGTGCTTCGCCCGAAAAAAAGTCATCAGAAATGCCCAGTTCCATTTTTCGAATGATGCGAAAGCAAAACAACAGGTGCAACAACCCATGGTCGCGTATTATCGCCATATGTTTTCAAAAGAAGAGAGAATACAGATCATCCAGCACATCATGGATGATCCTTTTTATGCCGAAAACTACTTTCTGATGTTCGGCCACATGATTAAGCGAAGCGGCTCAAAACAGTTAAACAAGCGCTATGAACAGCTGATTGCTGCCTACACGCCGAATACGGCCGATGAATGCCTGGAAATTTCCGATCATTGGAAACGCAAAGGAAATACTGACCGGGCCATAGAACTGCTGAAAAAAGCACAGTCCTTTGCCTGGATAACTCCTCAGGCGGATGATCTCAGGCGGAATATCAAAAGGCGCGCAAAAAAACTGGGGTTTGAAGATGAATTTAAACAAGCACCTACAGAAGCAGAACTGCAATCGGTGGGCATACTACCCGTTGAGGCCATCGGCTCCAACCTTGTCAAACAGGTGCTCCTCGGTCAGCCAGCCGGCTTCTATGCGTATGTAGAGAACTCCTACCCAGATGAAAGGGAACTCCAAACCCTCATTTTTACGATGATCCCTGATTCAGAAAACCCGGGAGAAATTAAATTGCAAAGCATGCGTAAAAGAGCTCACAGTTCTTCGTGGAGCTCCACGGGAAGACAATCACGAAACAATGGCTGGGAGCACGCCGACCATTTGAGTAAAGTCTGGATCGAGACTGAGGCACACGAACTGGAGAACGGAAGTTTTGAATTTCAATTCTCTAACCGGGCGTTTTAGACAACCGTCAGCTTGACCGCACCCCGGATATCGGCATGATGTCCGCCCGATGAATAAACCCTATACCCAGTATAAGGACTACATGAAAGAGCGGTACGGTGAGCCGCTCTTTCGCGTTCCTATCGACTTTAATTTCGGCTGCCCCAACCGCGAGGCCGACGGTTCGGGGGGCTGCACGTTCTGTAATGTGCGTGGGTCGGCGGCGGTGCAGACGATCGGAAAAGGGACCGTTCAGGAACAGA
>CAKZQV010000496.1 GCA_937141895.1 uncultured Verrucomicrobiota bacterium | reverse complement strand
GCCTGCTTTATTCCCGCGACGAAGACCTCGCCGCACGCCTGATCCGGATGCTCTCTTCGACCGCAGCCATCCAGCCCCTGGAAAATGAAACCGATCTCGACCAATGGCTGCATCAGTTCGGCGATACGATATTCCTGGCCGACCTTCGCGCTCCTAACTGTTTGGACGTCCTTTTGGCCCTTCATCGGGAACGTCCCAATACCGTCATAATCGTGATCGGCGTTGAGCGTTCAGATCCCATGCTCTCCGCAGAACTGCTGGAACCCTTTGGGACCCTCTCGCCGGAACCGGACCGACGGGAACTGCAGACCTTGCTGAGGCAGGCTATCGAATGCCAGGTACTCCGCCAGAAAACCACCGTGCTCGAGGATGAGCTGGCGTCGCTCCATGCACGACAGCAGGAAAAACGCCCTGAACCACGAACCCTCTTCTCTGCACCGCTTCAAAACTTTTCAAAGGCCCAGCGTAACTTTGACAATGTGGATGCTCTATTCGAAAGCGTGGTGGACGGTCTGGTTGCCACCGCCCGCGTCTCTCGGGCCGGCATCTTTATCCAACCGGATCCGCACGAGGAGTATATCTATCAGGCCGGAACCCGCTGCTTGGCGGCAACGGAAACCATGACCATTTCCCCCGACCATCCTTTTGTCCGATGGTTGGAACTCAATACCCATCTTATTTCCCGAAAAACGCTGGAAAATATCTATACTCCCGAAGAACGGGCTATGCTCAAGCAGATGCTGGATGCACTCGGCGCAGAAATCATTACTCCAATCTATGCTGCCGGACGTATCAAAGGCTGGATCTTTGTCGGTCGGCGCTCCACGGGCATCCCGTTTGATATTGCCGACCTTGAGGATCTCACCGGATTAGCCGACCATATTTCCACGACACTCGAAAAAGCCTTCCAATATGAGGAAACCGCGCTCCAGAAAGCCCTGGCTGAAACCGTTCTGCACACCATTCCATTCGGCATTGTGGCGTGCGATGAACATGCGGTCATTCGCTGGTTTAATTCAACGGCGCGCGAAATTCTCCAACCCTTGGAAGATCAGGTCATTGGTCAGAGGGTCGAAGTGCTGGGCAGCCGCACAGCCGACCTGTTCCGCCGCACATTGATCGGCCATGCTGATTTCGATGCAGAAGAGTGGACCGACAACCGCCCCAAACTGACCATTTCGGCCGAGACCCGCACACTGGACGATGAAAACGTCTGTGTCGGTGCCATGATGATGCTACGCGATGTGACCGGTGCTAAACTGCTACAGGAAAAAGAGGACCAGCTCGAACGCGAAGCCTTCTGGAATGAACTCGCCTCCAGCATGAGTCACGAAATCCGTAACCCGCTCGTGGCCATCAAAACCTTCTCGCAGATGCTGCCCGAACGCTATGAAGACCCCGACTTCCGCGCCGACTTCAGCAAAGAGGTCAATCATGAGGTCGACCGCCTCAACCAAATCGTTGACAAAATCAACCAGTTTGCCCATTCGCCCAAACCGATTTACCAACCCTTGGATGTTCGCAAGCCTATTGAGCACGCGGTAACCCGTATCCAGAACGAGCTGGATCACGATAATCTTAAAATCCACCTCTCCGCCGACGACACCACGCCACAAATTAACGGCGATCAAGCTTCGTTCGAAGAGTGTGTGTATCATCTATTAAAGAATGCTGCTGAAAACCTGCAGAACAAGCCGGGATCGCGGATTAACGTCACCGTCAAGGGACGCTCGCCCGCCAAAGATTCCGGAAATTTGTATCTGATCATCACGGATAACGGATCCGGCATTCATGAATCCGTACGCGATAAAGTCTTCTCGCCCTTCAGTACCATCAAAGCCCGAGGCCTTGGGCTTGGCCTTCCGATTGCGAAGCGCGCAGTGATTGATCATAACGGCCAAATCGACATCGATACCAGCGGCGGCGGAACCACCATCACCATCATCCTGCCCACATTGGAGGAAGAGGAATGAACTCAAACGAACAAATCCAACCCCTGGAAACACCCATCAACCTTCACGAAGTGGTTGGCAACTATGAGCGACGGCTGATTCTCCAGGCCTTGAAAAAATGCAATGGCATTCAGACCCGAGCCGCCGAACAATTGGGCACCACGCGCCGTATCCTGCGCTACCGCATGGAAAAGCTCGGCATTGATCCACAATACGGAAAACACGCCTGACCTTCCTTGCCAAATGACGAATACGGTTTAAAATAGACCTGTTCTACTAAGGAGGACGTTATGAAAAACCTGCTCGCCGCTGTCGACTTTTCAACCTGCACGGCCGCTGTACTCGAACAAGCCGAATGGCTCGCCCAACAACTGAAGGCCAAACTGTGGATTCTGCATGTCTCGACCGATGAAACCGCATCGCTCGCCCTGACCACCTCCTTTTCGGACTATGCACCGGAAATGACCTCCATGCCCGGCGATGTTCAGCTCGCGCGCGACACTAGCGCCGAAGAGCTGAAACGCGAACATACCGAACTGCTCTCGCTTTCCGCGAAACTCAGAGCGCGCGAAATCGATACCCGGGCGCTCCTAGTGCGAGGAAACCCGGCCGCAGAAATTCTGGCCAAAGCCGAAGAGCATAAAATGGAGTTGATCATTCTCGGGTCTCACGGGCATGGGCTTCTTCACAAAGCCCTGCTGGGCAGTGTTTCTGAGGCCGTAATTCATCATGCCAAATGCAATGTCCTCATTGTACCGCAACCGGACAAAAAAACCACACCCCCGATCCTCTGAAGGAGTGTCCAAGGGCCCGTATTTAAAACGTTTCTTTACTGTTTGATTTCAGCAACGGGGCTACTATTGCCCCGTTTTTATTTGGAAAGGCAGGATCATGCACGAAGACATTGTTAAAATGAATGCGCGCTATCAGGCGGAGAGTGAAATCCTCCGGACGGTTCGCGAAGAAGTTTCGAAGGTCATCATCGGACAAGAGGACCTCATCGAGGCCCTCCTTCTGGCCCTGCTCTGCAATGGCCATGTGCTGATTGAGGGCATTCCCGGTCTGGCCAAAACCCTTGCAGTCACGACCCTGTCCCAGACCCTGCACGCCGGGTTCAACCGGATCCAGTTTACTCCGGACCTGCTGCCCGGCGACCTGATCGGCACCATGATGTATAATCCCAAGACCAACGAGTTCACTCCCCACAAAGGGCCGATCTTCGCCAACATCATTCTGGCCGACGAAATCAACCGCTCCCCAGCCAAAGTGCAAAGTGCCCTGCTCGAAGCCATGCAGGAGCATCAGGTGTCCATCGGCGATGCCACCCACAAACTCGACGAGCCCTTTCTGGTTCTCGCCACCCAGAATCCCGTAGAACAGGAAGGCACCTACCATCTGCCCGAAGCGCAGGTCGACCGATTCATGTTTAAACTCAATGTGGTATATCCGACCAAAGATGAAGAACACCGCATCCTCAAACGCATGGGAAAAACGAAGGTCAGCATTGAGGTCAAGCCCGTCATTGAAATCGATGATATCAATCGACTGCGCAGCATGGTCGACGACGTCTTTATGGATGAAAAGCTCGAGCACTACATTCTCGACCTCGTCCAGGCCACGCGCGATCCCGCCAAATTCGGTCTCGATTGCGCAGACCTCATCCGCTACGGCGCCTCGCCGCGCGCCAGTATTTTCCTTTCCGTTGCCTCCCGCGGAAAAGCCATGCTCAACGGACGTGGCTATGTCGTCCCGCAGGATGTCAAAGATGTCGCCATGGACATTCTCCGCCACCGCGTGCTGCTCACCTACGAAGCCGCCGCCGAGGAAAAAACCGCCGAAGACATTCTCAAGCAGATTCTCGATACCGTAGAAGTGCCTTAAATCTGATGAGTGAAACGTGAGCCGTGATGCCTTCACGGCTCAATCGTCACGCCTCACGCCATGAACGATCAACGTCAAACTGAACTTCTCAAAAAGGTCCGGCAGATCGACATCAAAAGTCGAAAGGTCGTGACGGAACTTTTGGGTGGCGAATATAAAAGCGTATTCAAAGGGCGCGGTATGGAATTCGACGAAGTGCGCGAATATATGCCCGGCGATGAAGTGCGCACCATCGACTGGAACGTCATGGCGCGTACTGGAAAACCTTTTGTAAAACGCTTTATTGAAGAGCGTGAACAAGCGCTGTTTTTTCTCATTGATATGTCCGCCTCCGGCGCCTTTGGATCCTCGAAACAGACGAAAAATGAAGTCGCGGCCGAACTCTGTGGAATGCTCGCCTTCTCCGCCATCAAAAATAACGACCGCGTCGGCCTCATCATTTTTACTGACAAAGTTGAACTCTTCATCGCCCCCGACAAAGGGCAGCACCATGTGTTGCGGATCATTCGCGAAATCCTCAGCTTTGAGCCGACCGGAACCGGAACCCATATCGCCGGGGCCTTGGACTATCTGGGAAAAATGGTCAAAAGACAGTGCGTCACCTTCCTGATTTCCGACTTCCAGGATTCCGGCTTCGACAAGCAGCTCAAGCTCGCGGCCTATCACTACGATCTCATTGCCGTCACCATCACCGATCCGCGCGAACTGGAACTTCCAAACGCCGGGCTCGTGGAACTGATGGATGCAGAAACCGGCGAACAGATTATGGTCGACACAGCCAGTGCGGCGGCGCGGAAACGATTCAACGTTGCGGCAAAAGCACGTCATTTGGAAATCAAGGACCAGCTGACCCGATTTAATATCGATCAAATTGACGTGCATACCGACCGCGATCACGTGCGCGACCTCGTCCGCTTTTTTAGAACCCGGGAACAGAGGCAAACGCTATGAAGCTTCCTGTCCTGCTTTCTTTTGCCCTTCTTGTTTTGACGGGATGTTCGGAGAAAAAACCCGACCCGCAATCTCTGTCTGAACCCGCATACTCAAAACAATACCGAAACCAAGCGCTGACCACGATCGTATCGCTTAGCGAAACCAACATTCCAACCTCTGGAAAAATCACCCTCATGCTCGAGGTTCATACCCCCGATGGCGTAGAGCCCGATTTTCCAATCCTTGGAAATTTTATTGAACCGTTCAGTGTGGCCGATGGCTACAGCGAGCCCATACAAACCCTGCCCAATGGAAAATCCCTTCATCGCAACGTATGGGTTTTGGTTCCCGGTTTACCCGGAGAATCCGTTTTCCAATCCTTGGAAATCCGCGCGGGCCGTGATCGGATCAAAACAGAACCTATATCCGTTACGGTAACCTCCTTACTTCCACCGGGCACCGACGAGTTGAAAATTCGCGACATTGCAGCACCCATTGAACAGCTTCCGGAACAACAGAAAAAACGCAGATCCATTTATAGCGTCATCGGAATTATTCTGGTGCTGGCTCTTATTCCTTTCATCATATTCCTGCTCCGAAAACCCAAAATTGAATCCCCCCGTCTGCCCCACGAAGCCGCCTTCCAATCCTTGGAAAATCTTCCCGAAGATCCGGTGCAGCGCATTCACGAACTGAATCGAATTTTCCGGACCTATCACGAAGCCCGGTCCGGAGTTCCAATGATTGGAAAAACCGCCGTGGAACTTTCTGTGGTACTGGATGACACCGAGATTCTCCAGTTTCTGGAAACGTGCGATGACATCCGTTTTTCGAATAAAGTGCCTGATGGTTTTGCTGTTGAAGCCGAACAATTTGTCCGAAGCACCATTGAAAAACCGAAGGAGGTGCCGGAGTGAGGCTCGCGCTTCCATGGATGCTTATTCTGTTGCTTGCCGTATTGAAAATGATCGTTGACCATTTTCGCATGTCGGGTGGGCCGGCGCTCACGTTTTCAACGCTGGCCTCGTTCAAGAAGGTATCAAAAACCACGCGGCAGCGCTTTATGCCCCTGCTGTTCTGGCTACAGGTGATGGCTTTGATTCTCCTGATCTTTGCGGCCGCGCGCCCGCAGACCAAGGATATGACCTCCGGCACTCCCAAGGAAGGTGTGGCGATTGAGCTTGTGGTTGATGTTTCCAGTTCCATGGATATTGCGATGCCGTTTCAGGAAAGCAGCATGAGCCGCATGGACGTGACCAAAGTGGTCGTCGAACAATTTGTTCAGGAAAGGCCGAATGACTTACTCGGGCTCATTTCATTTGCCCGCTTCGCCGACACCGTCTGTCCGCTCACATTAAGCCACGAGTCCCTGCTCTTTTTTATTCGTGATCTGGAAATTGAATCCCGCCCGAATGAAGACGGCACCGCCTTCGGCGATGCGGTAAGCCTTGCGGCGGCGCGCCTGAAAACGGCAGAAGAACGCTATGATGAAGAGGATGCGGACGGCGGGTATCAGATTAAGTCCAAAGTGATCATTCTTCTGACCGATGGCAATAACAACTGCGGCCGTCACCTGCCGATGGAAGGCGCCGCCCTGGCCGCCCACTGGGGGATTCGGCTGCACACGATTGCCATCACCGATCCGCCCGAAATGAAAACCATCCAGACCCCGGAAGGTCCGGTAGAGATCGAGGCAGAGCCGTTGGTGCAGGAACGTATCCTTCAGAAAATGGCCGAAGAAACCGGCGGCATTTATCGCCGCGCCACCGACGAAGTTTCATTGCACGACGTCTACAACGAAATTAACGCCATGGAAAAATCAGAAATCGAATCGGCCCGCTATCATACCTATAATGATATTTTTCAACCATTCGCCGCATTTGGACTTCTCCTGCTGATCGGCCATTCCGTGCTGACCACAACCTGGCTCAGGAGGATTCCATGATTTATTTTTA
>CAKZQV010000495.1 GCA_937141895.1 uncultured Verrucomicrobiota bacterium | reverse complement strand
AGAGGCGTTTGAAATTCCTCTTATTGTGCACTATCCGAAAAAGATAAAGGCCAAAGCAGACGATCTATTAATTAGCGTACCCGACTATATGCCCACCATGCTGGGTCTCATGGGTTTAGGCTCAAGTATCCCTAAAGCGGTTGAAGGAAAAGATTATTCAAATGTGTTTTTCAATCGTCCGGTAGAACGTCCGGATAAGCAGCTATATTTTGGATCTGAACCACGCGACCCGAGCACGGGAGTCAGAGGGTTCAGAAATATGAAATACACCTTTGCCGTCGTGAAAGGTGATAAAGGTAAAAAGATCTATCACTTATACGACGATCAAGCAGATCCATATCAGATGAAAAACATCTGGGGCAAAAATCCAGAGCTGGATAAGCAAATGGAACAAGAGTTAACTCAGTTGCTGAAAAGCATGAATGATCCTTGGTAGGAGAGCTCTTCCTTATAGGGCAAAAGCTATTACGCCGCTTGTGCCATTCCAAAAAACGATGTGAATAGAATCTAGGAGAATGATGAAAAAAACATGGATAATTGCGCTGTTGAGTTGTGTGGGGATTTGTTCGGCGGACCGGATAAATTTTGATGATGCATGGAAATTTAATGAAGGGAATGTACCCGAGGCAGAACAGACGGATTTTGCGGACGCTGCTTGGCGCACACTCGACCTGCCACACGACTGGACGGTTGAAGGGGAGTTTGATCGAAAAAACCCGACGACAGGCCGTTGCGGCTATTTACCGACTGGCATTGCCTGGTATCGTAAAACCATTGATGTTCCCAAGGCTTGGAAAGGTAAAAATGTAGCCATTGAATTCGACGGCGTATTCCGCAACAGTACCGTCTGGGCCAATGGCCAAAAGCTGGGACACCGACCCTATGGCTGGATTTCGTTCGGCTATGATATCAGCGACCTCGTGAAGGATTCCGATTCGATTACATTTGCCGTGCAGGTGGATAACAAAGATCAACAGGCCGCACGTTGGTACACCGGCAGCGGTATTTATGCGCATACCTGGATGAACGTTCGCGAGCCGATTCACATTCCAACCTCTGGAAGTTGGCTGCGTACAAAAGGCTCCACCGTCTCAATGGATACGGAGGTGGTCAATAAAACCAAGGGCGCCGAAAAGTGCCTAGTGAAAACAACGTTTTTTGATGCCGAAGGAAAAACGGTAGCAACACAGGAATCGCCGATCTTGGTCAAGAGTGGGGAAACGGCTACGGTGGCTCAGACGCTGGAGATTCCGAATCCCAACCGCTGGTCGCCGGAATCGCCCTATCTATATACTGCTGTGAGCGAAGTGCTGGTTGGTGCGACCGCCTCAGATCGGGTTGAAACGCGATTCGGTGTGCGCGACATTGAATGGATTCCCGGCAAAGGGATGGTGCTGAACGGTAACGTCGTAAAGCTCAAAGGCGTCTGCCAGCATCAGCATGGCGGCGCGATGGGCGCGGCGGTTCCTGAAAAAATTATCCGTTATCGCGTAGAGCAGATGAAAGCCATGGGCTGCAATTCGATCCGCACGGCGCATAATCCGCATACCCCTGAATTCTATGAAATCTGCGATGAGCTCGGCATGATTGTGATGGATGAGTTTGTCGATGGCTGGAACCGTAAGGCGCGCGCTGATTATGGCGCGCAGGCCTTTGCCAAATGGTGGAAACGCGATTTAACCGATTGGATCAAGCGCGATCGCAATCATCCGAGTATTTTCATCTGGAGCATTGGGAATGAAACCCACGGCGTAGAGAGTGCAAAAGCGATGCTGGCGCGGTGCCATGAACTGGATCCGACCCGTCCCGTAACCTCCGGCAGTTCCGAAGAGCAGCTGATGGATGTATACGGCATGAACGGCGGCAGCGAAGGGCAGGGCTATTTCGAGGGTCGAATGCCGACCGATCGCGTATTCATTGGAACGGAAAATACGCACACTTGGCAAACGCGCGGTTATTACCGCACGCATACCTGGTATCGCGACGGCATTACCAGCTCCATTACAGATATTCCAAATCTGACCGAGAAGGAAATTTTCACGTTTGACTGGACGGATAATTCCAAGCGCGCCAACCGCAAGCAGTTTTATAAATCGAGCTATGACAACGCGACGGTGCGTTCGCCCGCGCGGCGCATGATTGCCCAGATTCGTGATGTGCCGAACAACGCGGGAATGTACCGCTGGACCGGACACGACTACCTCGGCGAAGCAGACCTCGCCAGTGGCGGGTGGCCTTTTAAATTATTCTCCGGCGGCGCGTGCGATTTGGCCAACTTTGAGAAAGATCTCTATTACCTCTATCAGAGCCAGTGGACCACGGAACCGATGGTTCATATTCTGCCGCATTGGACGCATCCGGTCATGAAGCCCGGCACTGAAATTCCGGTTTGGGTCTATTCCAACTGCGATGAAGTGGAGCTGTTCCTGAATGGAAAATCACTCGGCAAAAAAGTGCCGGGCACAAAATGGCAGGAAATGCAGTGTCAGTGGCTGGTGGGCTGGACGCCGGGAACGATTAAAGCCCTTGCCTACAAGGATG
>CAKZQV010000494.1 GCA_937141895.1 uncultured Verrucomicrobiota bacterium | reverse complement strand
ATCCGAACCGATTTATATGTATCTGAATTTTCAGGCCTCGCATTTTCCATACGAAATTCCGAATGACGCGGCGCGGCCCTATAAGCCGAGCAGTACGGATAATTTTGAATATACCTTCTTTAAATACGATCAGGATCATACCGATACGGTCATCAATAAGTTTGATAATGCACTGCATTATGTGGATACGCAGGTTGGCGCATTTATGGACTATCTGAAAGATCAGGGCCTTTATGAAAACAGCCTGATTGTCGTCGCATCGGATCATGGTGAGGCCTTTTATGAACGCGGGTATCCCACCCATGGAACGGCGCTGTTTGAGGATCAGATGCGCACGGTGAGCCTGTTTAAACTTCCCGGGGCTGGAAAAACTGAAATTCGTGAAGATCCGATTTCGCTGATCGATATTAATCCGACGATTCTCGAAATTCTGGGGTTGGATAATCATCCCAATTTTCAGGGACGTCCCGTGCTGGAACATCAAAGAGGCGCGCCGATTTATTTGGTTTCGCACGGCGTGATTAAATCGCATGGCATTGTGGATTATCCGTGGAAATATATTTCGAGTGAGCGCGATGGAGAATGGCTGATTCATCTCAAAAAAGATCCGACGGAATGGACAGACTTCTCGGATGAACAGCCGGGTGTTTTGGCTCAACTCAAAGAGCAGTTGCAGTTGTATCAGATGCGCCAACTTTACTATTATACTGTACTTCCGCAGGAGGAACGTGATCGGCTCTATCCTCCAAAGCACTAAAGGAATGGATATGAATGTAATTGAACAACTTTTAAGTGAAGTGCCGGAGGATGCACCTGCACCGCAAATAGAAAACACCGCCCGGGTTCTTGAAGGTAAAACCTTTGAACCCATGCTGCTGATTTCCACGCCGGGTTTTGTCCGAATGAAGAAAGAGGATATCCGGCATGAACTCCAGCGAACACTGGCGTTCGCATCCAAAGATGTTTCGGATGAAACTAAATCTAAACACATTGAGCTGCTGCTGTATTATTATGATCTACTCTGCCGATTGCGGCTTGATCAGGCCGAAGCGTGGGATACGATTAATGAATTGTATGAAGATGACTAAAGGAGAATTTTTCGATGATTAAACATATTGTGATGTGGAAAGTGAAAGCCGATGTGCCAGCTGAAGATAAGGTCGAAATGAAGCGTCAGCTCGAAGCGCTGAAAGGCGTGGTTCCGACGCTTATTGATATTGAAGTGGGGATCGATGTGCTCGGTTCGGATCAGTCGAAAGACGTGGTTCTTTATTCTGAGTTTGCGTCGATGGATGACCTGCAGGCCTACAATACGCACCCGGAACACCTCAACGTGGTTGATTTCGTTAAACCGCGTGTTTGTGAACGCCACGCCGTCGATTACGAATGTTAGAAACCACTAAAAACACGAAATACACTAAAAATAATCACTGGCTTTCGTGTGTATAGTGTACTTCGTGGTTTGAATGTATGAATAAAAGCAACATTGTTTTAATTGGCATGCCGGCGTGTGGCAAAAGCACGCTGGGTGTGCAGTTGGCGAAATGGCTGTCGAAAGGTTTCATCGATACGGATCTGCTTGTGCAGGCTCGCGCCGGTGAAAGCATGCAGTCGTTTCAGGATCGCGACGGCCTGGAAAAATATCAGGAACTGGAATGCAGCACGGTTCAGTCGGTGGTTTGTGAAAACTGCGTGATTGCCACCGGCGGAAGTGCGGTTTATTGCGACGGAGCCATGGCCCATTTAAAATCGATGGCGACGATTATTTTTCTGGATGTTCCGCTCGAAGAAATAAAGAAACGCATCGGCGATTTTTCTGAACGTGGTGTGGTTATCAAGCCGGGCATGACGCTGGATGATCTCTATGCAGAACGCCGGCCTTTATACCTAAAGCACGCGGATCATATCATCCAATGTTCGGAAAAAATGCCGGATGAACTCGTGAGCGAAATCCGAATTTTAATGTAGAGCGACGACGTTACTGCTGCTGTTGTTGGCTCTGCATCCATTCCGTTTCCGGAATCATATCCACTTCCGCACGAACCTGATGTTTGCCGCCGCCGAGCATGACCCCGGCAACGGGACTGACATCCTGATAATCTCGTCCCCAAGCCACGGTGATAAACTGCTCGTCGGCCATTTTGTTATTGGTTGGATCCAAGTCCAACCAGCCATTAACGGGGCAGTAGACTCCGATCCAGGCATGCGATGCATCCGCTCCTTCTAACCTCGCCTGTCCGGGCGGCGGAGTGGTCTGGATATAGCCGCTGATGTAACGCGCGGGTATTCCGACACTGCGAAGGCAACTAATCATTAAATGGGCAAAATCCTGGCAAACCCCGCGGCGTTTTTTCAGCACGTCTTTTACGGGGGTTGAAACGGTGGTGGCGGTTGGGTCGAAAGTAAAATCGGTATGGATTCGCTGCATGAGATCAATCGCCACCTCATGCGCCGATAAACCGGGTTTGCAGGAGGGCGTGCAATACGCCTTGGATTCCGGCAGACGCGACACGCCGGGTGAGTTAAAACAGAATTGAAAAGCATCCAACCCTTCGGGCGACTTTGCTCCGCGCAGACGTTCCTGGACCGTATCCCATGAAACGCCCTTCAGTACCGGTGCCGGTCGGGGTCCGATATCGATAATACTCTCCATGAGTACATGCATGACTTGATGTTTTTGTTCGATATCACAGAAGGCCACGTTATTTCCAAAATAGTCGATTCGTTCTGAAAGCACCGATGGCTCAGGAGAAACCGTCAATTTTGATTCCTTTACGGTTTGCCAAGGCAGTTCGCGCGGCTTCAGTCGTAGCATATTGTAAACAAATGTAACGGGAGCTGAATATTCAAAGATGGTCCGGTGGCGAAGTTGATAAATCATCATTTACCTCCCACCAGCGACGACAACTTATGTGTCGATTGCACATGCGAAAGATAACGTTCATTAATCAGAACACTCAGTTCCTGCACTTTATCAATGACGCGCTGCAGAAAGTCCGCCAGTTTCGGCCGGTTGCCGTGAGCGTCGAATCCTGTGATCATGGAGAGGTCAAAATCTTCAACAAACCGAACCAGTTCTTCGCTCTGAATCTGTTCCGTCAACTGCCCCAGTCGAGGCAGGTGAGAGAGCTCGCGAATGTGCTCATTAATCAGTTCCAGCTGGAAGGCAATGCTTCGTGGATTGGTATGGTCTGCAATCAGCAGATCAAGCAAAGGGAGAATCGCGACGTTGCTTTGGTAGCGCGTTCGATAGGTGATCGAGCTGCTGCCGATTTCCAGCATCGCATCCAGAACCGGCGTTTCGTAGACCTCGGGTGAGCAGAGCAGCTCACGCATGACCACGGCGCTCATGACGGCACGTTCAAGCCGGAATCCCATATCCATAAAACGCCAGGCATAACCATGGGTCATGCTCTCAAAACCGAGCCCCGAAAAGGCTGAAAGCGGAACAATTAGATCATCCAGCATATCGGCAATATCGGTCAGCTCATCCTCGCAGGATTGTTCATGCAGCACCTGGCTGAACCGATCCAGAATGCGCCACGTATCCATGCTGATTCGATCCCGGACCATGGACCCGATTTGTCCCGCCTGTTTTAGCGCAAAATGCAGATTATTGAGCTGGCCGTGGTCAAACATAATTTTACAAAGGAATGCGCGGGTTCGGTCCATCTCATCAACCGGCGATTCAATCGGACCACCATCGGGCTTGAGGTCAGTCATGACGCCGAGGGTACGGAGCAGTTCCTGTAATTCCGGTGTGCCATCCGGTTGTGTTTCCTCGGTGAGACGGCGCAGGATGGTGCGAAGCATGCGGGTCTGAAGTTCGGCCC
>CAKZQV010000493.1 GCA_937141895.1 uncultured Verrucomicrobiota bacterium | reverse complement strand
TGCATAATGCCGGCCTGCAGGTAACCCTCACGCACAAGCTGTCGGAAGATGGCACGAACGTGGTCGACCTGATGAAGGACAGCAATGTTCAGCTTCTGGTCAATACCCCGAGCGGACCGGTTGCCCGGGTCGATGAGATCAAAATCCGCTCCGAAGCAATTCTGCGCGGCCTGCCGATTGTAACGACCCGCTCCGGTGCTGAAGCTTCGGTCAAGGCGATTAAATATATCGCCAACCACGACTGGGACGTTCAGGCCATTCAGGAATTCCACGCCTAGATTCCCAGATTTCCAATCTCTGGAAAGTAGCCCTGAAGATTCGGGGCTGTTTTTTTGAACGCACGCAAGGGCGTCGGGTCAGAGACTACGAATTGAGGCCCGCTGGAAGGTTTACTTCTCCTTTTCCTTTCAGCATTTAGAGAAGGCGATCGTGAAAACGGTCGCCTTTTTCTTTGGGTAGGGACATATGTCCGTTTGTCCCCAGAGCATTCAGCGGGGTGGGGACACCCCGCCCTACCCCAGCAATTTTCGCGCGGCCGTCATCACCTGGTCCGGAGAAATTGATGAAAGGGCCTCTGCTGCGGCTTCCGAATTCCGGGAAATATCGCGCGATTTCACCGCGCTGTTTTGAATAACTTCGAACTTTCGGGCCAGCGGGCCGGTTTTATCCGGATCGGTGATGCCATAGATACCGACCACCGGCGTTCCGACTGCTCCGGCGAGGTGCATGCCGCCGCTGTCGTTCGCCACCGCCAGTTTGGCCGTGCTCAGCAAGGCCGCCCATTCTTTCAGGCTGGTTTTCCCCGCCACGCTGGTGGTGCGATCGCCCAGTTTTTCCTTCAGTTCCTCACAGGCCTCCGCATCGCCCCCGCCGCCCGCAAAGATAATCTGGTGAGCAGTTTCATGGAGCAGCAAACGGGAAAGTGCCTCAAAATGTTCCATCGGCCACATTTTAGATGCCCCGCGCGCAGCGCCCGGCATGAGCACGACATAGTTTCCAAGGTCTGGAAATTTATCTTCCAGGGTTTGGAATGCATCGGCAGGCACATTCAATGCGGGAAGTTCTCTGACAAGATCAGCGGATTTCGGGGCCATGATCGGAAAATATTCATTCGATTGATGTCCGCCGGGAACCGGCACCACCCGGGTCAGCATAAGGCGGCGATGGTCTCCCCGGAAACCGATGCGCTGGCGCACACCGGCCAGCATGGGGATCATGGCTGACCGGAAAGAATTCGGCAGAATAAAGGCCTTTTCAAATCCATAGTCTCTGATTTCCTGCACGGCCCCGCGCGTTGAGTCGAGGGTGAGAATCTGGTCCGGAACAGCGTGCATTTCCCAGAAAGGTTTGAGATAGGGTTTAACCAGAATTCCGATATGCGCATCGGGATTTTCATGTCGGCAGGCCTGTATGGCCGGCATGCTCATAATGGCATCGCCGATCCAGTTTAGACCCATAATGAGAATACGATCACCCATCAGTCGTTTCGCGGGGTCTTAAAACAGATCCGCATGATCCAATCCATAAATTCTTCTTCGCCGGAAAGCATCTCGATTTCCACCCGCATATAAATGATCGGAATGTCGCGGCGGCCCACCGATGGAAAACGTACGGCATCTTTTTCTGTGGTCAGAATCGCTTCCGCCCCGCGTTTCATACTCCAGTTGATCGTATTGATAATTTCCTGCTGCGAGAATCGGTGATGGTCGGCGAAACGGCGGGTATAGACAATTTCGGCACCGAAGGCTTCCAGTGCTTTTTCAAAACTTTCCGGAACCGCGATGGCGGAAATCGCCGCGATTTTCATCCCGTTGAGTTTTTCGAGCGGATAGGTTTCATCGCCGAATACATCCTTTAAATATTTCGCGGCGTGGCGGCATTCAGAAATCTCGGCCACCGGATTGAGGCGACGCAACTGCTCTTTAAGTTCCGGCGCCCCGCCCTCTTTACACTTCGTAATAAAAATGAATCCCGCGCGCTTGATATTCCGCATGGGTTCGCGCAGCAGACCACGGGGCAGCAGATGGTTGTAGCCAAACGGATTGGTGCTGTCGACCAGCGCAATATCCAGACGATGTCCGACTTTCAGGTACTGAAAACCATCATCAAGAATCAGCGTATCGCATCCCAGTTCCTTAATCGCATATTTCCCGGCTTTTACACGGTCTTTATCCACCACCACGGAAACATTCGGCAGGTTGGAGGCCAGCATGTAGGGCTCGTCGCCGGCCGTCCAGGAATCGAGCAGCAGGCGTTTTCCATCGGAAACGACACGCGGCGGGGTTTCTATTTTACCGGTCGTGATCCGCTGGATCATCTTTTCGCGGAACGAGGCCTCTTTACTCTTATACCCGCGGCTGAGAATCGCGACCTTGCGCCCCTGCTGCTGTAGATTGCGCGCAAACACTTCCACCACCGGAGTTTTACCCGTTCCGCCTACCGTCAGATTGCCGACCGAAATCACCTGGCAGCCCAGCGTATTCCCCCGAATAATCCGATGCTTATAGAGCTGGATGCGAGTTTGAACGATCACGGTAAACAGCCAGGAAAACATATGCATAATCACGCGCAGCACCGCTGGCCGTTTGCCCTCGGCCGAGCCATCAATGACCGATAAAAGATAGGTCTCAAGCTGTTCAGATTTTCGCTTATGCGCCATGGAAGAGTCAACGTGTTAAAAAAAGTGTAATCAGTATACGCGTCTGAGATTCCACTTCAAGGCATGACGCAAAAAAGCACACGTGCACTTATGCTTGTATATGTACGAACGTACAGTTTAGTTTCCAATCACTGGAACATAAAAAATGAATACTGAAAATCCTCTTGTAAACCGCTCGTTTCCGCAGGCCATTCTCCATGTGGATGCCGATGCCTTTTTCACCTCGGTTGAGCAGGCCATGCATCCGGGTCTGAAAGGAAAACCGGTCGTCAGCGGCAAGGAACGCGGTATCATCGCCTGCGCCAGCTACGAGGCCAAGGCGCTGGGCATACGCCGGGGCATTGGGCTTTGGGAGGCCCGGAAAATATGCCCGGAACTGGTCGTGCTGCCCAGCGACTATGAAAGCTACAGCATTTATTCGAAACGCATTTTTGACATCATGCGCCGGTTCACGCCCGAGGTTGAGGAATATTCCATCGACGAAGCCTTTGCCGATATCACCGGCCTGCGTCGCTACCATCATATGTCCTACCCCGAAATCGCGAAAAAAATTCAGGAAACCATTCATGCCGAATTAGATATCGGCGTATCCGTCGGACTCAGTCTTTCCAAGGGCATCTGCAAAATGGCCTCGGACTATAAAAAGCCCAAAGGTCTGACCGTTGTCCAGGGGCGGCACCTGCACATTTTCCTCAAACGCATTCCACTGGACGAGGTTTGGGGCTTTGGCCGAAACACCGTGCAGCTGCTGAAAAAACACGGTCTTCAAACCGCCTATGATTTTGTCATGCGCCCGGAACCCTGGGCCAAGAAAATGCTCGGCAAACCGGGACAGGAAA
>CAKZQV010000492.1 GCA_937141895.1 uncultured Verrucomicrobiota bacterium | reverse complement strand
CAATGATGGCCTCTACGGCCGCGAGGGCGACGACCTGCTCAGCGGGGGCTTGGGCAACGATTATCTCTCTGGATGCGCCGGACTCGGATGGCCATATCGATGACGTCGTATGCGGCTTTGATTCGATAGAAGAATACCAGAGCGATGTAAATCCCTATTTCGGCGCGGTTTGCGGTCGTTATGCCAACCGCATTGCAAAAGGCAAATTCAGCATCGATGGTGTTGAATATTCGCTGGCGATTAATAATGGTCCGAATGCCCATCACGGGGGTCTCGTGGCGTTTGATAAAAAAGTCTGGGATGCGGAGATCTTGGAGGATGCCGTAAAGATGCGACTCGTCAGTCCGGATGGCGACGAGGGTTATCCAGGGACGCTGACCGTGGAAGTGATCTTCAGCTTGAGCGCAGAAAATGAACTGAAACTTGAGTACGCAGCAACCACGGATAAAAAGACGGTCCTCAACCTGACCAATCACAGCTATTTCAACCTGGCTGGCAAGGGCCTGGTTTATGATCAGGTCATCACGATGAATGCCGACACCTATACGGTCGTGGATGCTGATGGCTTGGCGACCGGAGAACTTCGTTCGGTTGCGGGAACTGAAATGGATCTGCGTCAGCCGGTTCCGATCGGAGAACATATTCAATCCGTTCAGGGCCGGGGGTATGATCATACCTACTGCATTAATCAAAAAGCGGAAGGCGAGCTAACCTTGGCGGCCTTTGTCTGCGATCCGGAAAGCGGTCGCACTCTGGAGTGCTGGACCACCGAGCCCGGCGTTCAGCTTTACACCGCCAACTACGTGGAAAATCTGAAAGGTAAGAACGGGGCCTATTATAACGCCCATGAATCGTTTTGCCTGGAAGCTCAGCATTATCCCGACAGCCCCAACCACGATAATTTTCCGTCTACGGAATTGGCCCCCGGCGAGACCTACACCCAGACCACCCTCTATAAATTCGGAAAAAGCTGATTGCATCCCGCTGAATGAAAAGCCGGTCTAACCGCTGGCTTTTTTTATTTCTTGATCCGAATGCTGATGACTCCGTCGAGTACACGAAGCGGAATACCTTCGAGGCTGATCGCCACATAGCGCGTTTTTGGATTCATGCGCTGACCTTGGGTATCCACCTTCATAAACCGCCCTTCGTCCTCCAAGTACAAGGAGTGAATCGGTCGTTTATTTTTATCGAGAAATTCAATCGTCGCCCCCGAGAGGCCGACCGAATCGCCGATATAGGAAAACTCAATATGATAGGCGCGCCCGTAGGTTTTGATTTCGCCATTCAATTTTTCAACGCTGCGCATGGTGACCATCTGATCAATCACCTTCAGCTCCGTAGGCCCATCAAAAAATCGGAAGGAACATTCCGCCACTTTCAGCTGATCCGCAATGGACTGCCCGAACGTTGAAACCACAGTGACTACAAACAATCCGACAATGATGCCAAGCTTCTTCATGAGATTCTCCTGTTTTCGCTGAACAAACGTACCGACTTCCCATACTCGGAAGCAAGGATGCAGGGTTTGAATTTAACGATACACCCCGCCTTTTATTGCCCTTCCATTTTCCAATGGTTGGAAATGTATGCCCAACAAACTTCCTGCGGGGAATCTGGGCCCCGCCCATTTTTACCTAGATAAATTTGGCCCATTCCTGGAAATAACAGGGAGAGAATGAATGCAATCATGACCGTGCTCATTTGCTGCTCCTACTGGCTAGCCGATGCTTCGTTCTGCCAGATCTCCTTCAACATACTGAAGAATCGTGGAGGATATAAGCATTTGATAGGGCCTACCTCTTTCAAGGGCTTTTTTCTGAATCCCTTTCGAGTCATGGTCATAAAGGTGAATGGTTTACTCTTCCGTCTTTACGAAGTGTATTTTTTGCCATCGCTTTGATTTCGGTAATCCAATTTAGAGACGTCGTTATAGTTTTGTCATACATTTTTCTGTCCGACCAACCCCGTGCATGAATCATTCATGCTATGCTATCCTCATTTTGATCCACATCATTTTGCCATAATTTCATTTGGCCTATTCGTCATGACACAGCATGGGCCTCCTGAATTGGGTCTTGTTTCCAACCGTTGGAAAATCCAGACTCCGGGTTCATGAAGATCGGATTTTCTACATTTGTACTGGATGGGGGCAGGACGGGCATTGCGACCTATATCCGGGAGCTGATTCGTTTTCTCCAGCTGGAGGATCAGGACAATGTGTATGAACTGCTGATGGCGCAGAAAGATGCCGACCTGATTCCGATCTCTAATCCGAATTTCAGCAAACGCATCAGCCCCTCATTGGTTACCCAGCCCCTGCTGAATCAGGCGTGGCATAATCTCCGGCTTCCCATGATGGGAAACTATGACGTGGTTCATATTCCAACCGCCCGACGCATTCCCCTGCTAAAAAAAACCAAGATCGTCGCCACCGTACACGATCTCGCCGCCTTTTCGGTGGCAGGAAAATATGATCCCGCCCGCATGGCCTTTAATCAAAAAATCGTGCCGGCGATGATTCGTCATGCGGACCACGTCATTACCGTGAGTGAATTTACGAAAAACGACATTGTGAAATTTACCGGTTATCCCGAGGAACAAATCTCGGTGATCTATTCAGGAATCAACCGCGACGTTTTCCAACCCTTGGAAAAAGAAGCGGCATGCGAAAAACTGCAGCTGCTGCATCAATTGGATAAACCATTTTTTGTTTATGTTTCGCGTCTGGAATATCCGGGTAAAAATCATGTGCGGCTGATAGAGGCGTTTGAGCGTTTTAAGCTGGAGAACGACAGCGATCATCAGCTGGTGCTGGCGGGGGCCGATTGGAGCGGCGCGGAAATCATTAAAGCGCGCGCGGCAGAGAGCCCGGTGAGGGATGATATTCTGTTTCCGGGATTTGTGCCGATTAAGTCGCTGCCGCTGCTCTATTCGGGGTGCGACCTCATGATTTTTCCATCGCTGTTCGAGGGCTTCGGTTTTCCGATTATTGAAGCGCTGGCGTGCGGGGCCCCGGTGATCTGCTCGAATACGTCTTCGATGAAAGAGATTGCGGCAGGCCGCATTCCGACATTTGATCCGACTGATTCGGCGGCGATTTTCCAATGTCTGGAAGCTACGTTTTCCAAAGGTTGGACGGATGAAAGGCGTGCCGCGGGCACGGAGTATGCTAAAACCTTTGACTGGCGGGCAACCGCCGGGAGTGTTATGGAAGTTTACCGGTCCGTCTGCTGACCGGGTTAGGGCGTATGAAACTGGGAACTAAAGTCCTGATATGGACCGTCATTGTGGCGTCGCTGGTGACGGCGGCGGCTTTGCTGTATTTATCGATACCGCAGGAACCGTCGCGTCTGGAGCTGACCAAACAGGAGTTCCAATGGTTGGAAAAAAATGCGGGCAACATCCGCTATGCCCCCCTCCCCGATTCCCCTCCCCTCGATTTTGTGGATGAATCGGGCAGCCACCAAGGTCTGACGGCGGACTATATCCGGGTGATTGAACGCAAACTCGGAGTCCGGTTTGTGGAAGTCCGATGCCGCACGTGGAAAGAGATTCTGGAAAAACTGGAGAACAAAGAAGTCGATCTGGTCGGCTCGGTGCAGAACACCCCGGAGCGGCGCGATTTCCTGCGGTTTACGGAACCGTATGAAACGATCGATAATGTGATTCTCACGCGCCAGCAATGGGGCGGCATATATACGCTGGACACGTTGACTGATATGAGTGTGGCGTGTGTGGATGGTTCGGCCACGTTTGATTATATTCTTGCGGAACACCCGGAATATAACCTGATTCCGGTGGCGGATGCGGCGTCGGGTTTTCGTATGGTTTCGTTCAGCGAAGTAGATGCGATGGTGGCGGATATCGGCGTGGCTTCGTATTATATGGAGCGGTTGGGGATCGGCAATCTGCGGGTGGCGGGCCAGGTGGACTATCCGTGGAACCTCTGTTTCGGTTCGCGTAAGGATTGGCCGCGCCTGAATACGATTTTAAATAAGGCATTGGAAAATATTCCGCAGCCTGAACGTGAGGCTATGCATAAGCGCTGGATTACGCTGGAACCTACAGTTCAGGTTTCGAAAGATCTCTACCTTAAAATCTTCGGCGTCTTCCTTATTGTGACTCTTCTTGCCATCGGGTCGGTGATATTCTGGAATCGGACCCTTCGAAAACAGGTGACGTGGCATTCCCAGGAACTCGGCCAGGTCAAGCAGAGCCATGCGCAGACGACTCGCGCGCTGGGCGAATCGGAAGAGCGTTTCCGGGTGCTGGTGGAATCGTCGAACGATATGATCTGGGAAATGGATCTGTATGGCACGTACCTTTACGTCAGCCCGAAGGTGAAGGATATTCTGGGCTACTCCGCCGAGGAGCTGCAGGGTAAAAGTTCGCTTTCTCTGATGGTCCAACAGGACTCGGCCCGCAACATGGAAGTGCTCCGCGCGTGCAACGCGGGATCGATGCTGGAGTGCGAAGTGAACACCTTTATCCACAAAGACGGACGGCGGGTGATTCTTGAATCGAGCGGCAAAGCCTTTGCCAACACCCAGGGCGAACTGGCGGGCTTCCGCGGGGTATCGCGCGATATTACCGAACGGATTGAAAATGAAAGCGCCCTGCGCCATAGCGAAGAGCGCTTCCGGAACTTGGTTGAAACCACATCGGACTGGATCTGGGAAGTGGATACGGACGGAAAATATCAATATGCCAGTCCGCAGGCATCGGAGCTGCTGGGCTATTCGGCAAACGAACTGATGGGCCAGCATTTTACCGACATGATGCCCCCGGCGGATGGGCTTGAGACGCAGACTCATTTTGAGCAGGCCCTTGCGCAGGGTTTGCCGATGCATTCGATGGTGACGACGAACCGGCATAAGGATGGCCGCACCGTGATGCTGGAGTCGAGTGCCGTGCCGTTCTATGACAAGGACTGGAATATTCAGGGCTACCGCGGAATCAGCCGCGATATTACGGACCGGGTGACGGCGGAGAAACAGCTGGAGTTTGAACGGAGCCTGTTCCGCTCGTTCATGGAACATGCCCCCGATTTGATTTTCTTTAAGGATACGGAGGGCCGGTTTATTGAGGTGAATACCGCGAAGGCGGAAGAACTGAATCTTCATCCGGAAGACCTGATCGGTTGCACCGATTTTGACTTCTTTCCGGAAGAGCAGGCGCAGCGCGGCTTTGACGATGAACAAACGGTCATGCATACGCGTGAACCGATTCAGAAGGAGGAGATGACCACAACGCCTTCCGGCGACTGTTGGTATCTGACCACCAAAGTGCCGCGTTATGATGAAGAGGGCCATGTGGTCGGCACGTTTGGCACCTCGTGGAACATCACCTACCGAAAGCTGGCCGAGGAACAGTTGAGGCAGTTGCGGGCCATGCTGAGCAATACGATCGATTCGATGCCGTCGGTGCTGATCGGCGTGGACGCCATTGGCCGCGTGATGCAGTGGAACAAACAGGCGGAAGCGCGAACCGGGCTGCTACAGGTCAATACCATTGGGGCTCCGTTGCGCGAAGTTTACCCGGATCTGAATCAGCAGATGGCTAAGGTGGAACGCGCCATTCGTGAGCGAGCGACGCAGAAGGAAGAGCGCATACCGGTTCATGAAGAGGGTCGCACGCGATATCACGATATTACGGTTTATCCGCTACTGGAAGGCTCCGAGGAAGGGGCGGTAATCCGGGTGGATGATGTGACCGATCGGGTCATGATTGAGGACAGTATCCGCAACATCGTGGAAGGGGTCGCTGCGGTCGGCCGTCAGTTCTTTAAATCGATGGTTAATCAGCTCGCCAAAACACTGAGCGCGGACTTTACCTACATCAGTGAATTTCAGGATGAGGCGCATGAACAGATGCGGACCATTGCATTTTCCGCTTCCGGCGAATCGATGGAGAATTTTGATTATCACCTGAATGGCACCCCCTGCGAGCGGGTGCTGCGGGGGGAGAGCTGTCAGTTCTTCGAAGAGGCCCCGGACTGTTTTCCTAAGATTGAAAACCTGAAAATGATGGGCGTGCACAGTTACATCGGAATCCCCCTGGTCGATTCCGAAGGCAACGCGCTAGGGGTTATGGCGGCACTCTATAAAAAACCGGTGGAGCAGGTTGAGTTTGCCACATCGATCATGCAGGTGTTTGCTGGCCGCACCGCCGCCGAGCTCGAACGCCTGCAGGCGACCAAGCAGCTGGTGGGGCTGCGAAACCTGCTCGAAAATATCATTAACTCCATGCCTTCGATCATCATCGGGGTGGATGCCGACAAACGCGTGATGCAGTGGAATCAGCAGGCGGAGGAGCTGTCGGGCGTGGATGCCGCGCAGGCACACGGCCAGCCGCTTGATCATATTTTTCCAGACCTTGGAAACGATATGAATTTGGTGCTGGATCATCTGAAACACACCGAGGTTCAGCGGCACGAACATGTTCATTGCTTTATTCACGATGAAGCGCGGATTATAGACGTCACGGTTTATCCGATTACCTCCGGCGGTTCCGATGGGGCCGTGATTCGACTGGATGATGTGACCGACCGCGTGCGCATCGAAGAAATGATGGTGCAGTCCGAAAAGATGATGTCGGTGGGCGGACTTGCGGCGGGCATGGCGCATGAAATTAATAATCCGCTGGCGGGCATTCTGCAGAATCTGCAGGTGATGAAAAATCGGGTCACGCATGCGACGGATCGAAATATCTCAGCCGCAACCGAGGCGGGGACCTCGATGGAAGCGATTCAGGCCTATATGGCAGAGCGCGGCATTCTGCAGATGATGGATACCGTCTCCGAAGCGGGCCGGCGCGCGGCTAAGATTGTAGATAACATGCTGAGTTTCAGCCGCAAGGATGAGTCGCACTTTGCCCCGAACGATTTGAATGAAATTATTGAGCGCAGCCTGCAGCTGGCCTCCAATGACTACAATCTGAAAAAACGCTTCGACTTCCGCCACATTAAAATACACAAGGATCTCGATGACGTGCGGTCCATTCCGTGTGAAGGCAGCCAGATTCAGCAGGTGCTCCTCAACCTGCTCACCAACAGTGCGCAGGCCATGGCGGGAAATCCGGATCAGCAGAAACCTGAAATTCACATCCGACTTAAACAAGAAGACCAAATGGTTTTGATCGAAGTCGAGGACAATGGCCCGGGGATGGATGCACAAACGCGCAAACGCGCGTTTGAGCCGTTTTTCACCACCAAGGATGTAGGCCACGGCACCGGTCTGGGACTTTCGGTTTCCTACTTTATTATTACTGAAAACCACGGCGGCATCATGAATTTGGTTTCAGCACCGGGCAAAGGTACGTGCTTCAGTATACGAATTCCAAATGAACACCGCAAGGAACGCTGGGGTCTGAGGTTATAACCGGAGCATTCCATACAAGCTGTTTTCCATGGGAGGGAAAAGAGTATGGCAGAAGCTGATAACATTCGGGTTTTAATTGTCGATTCCGAGCCGTCGGTGCGGGATGGATTGGCGGAATTTTTGGACGATTACGGCTTTGAAACCGGGCGGTGCGGCAGTGCGCAGGAAGCGCGCGACCTAATGAGGGAAGCTCCTGTTGATGTCTGCATTGTCAGCCTCCGGTTGCCCGGCTTTAGTGGGGAAGAACTGATCGCCCTCGCCCATAAGCATTTTCCGGAACAGAAATATATCATTCACACCACCGCCCTCGCCTATGAGCTTCCGGAAAAAATGGTGGCCATCGGCATTCGGCCGGAGCATATTTTTCATAAACCCATCAGCGAGCTCAATGTGTTGGTAAAGACCATTAAGGTGTTGGCGGGCCACCCCGAATAGAGGTGTTTTATCCGCGACAGAAACAGCTTGGGTTACGGTCAGTGAACATTATAAAGTGCGCTTTTGAGTTAAGGAAATATTTATGGCGAACTATTCATCCATCCGTGTGCTTGTAATCGACGACGAGCCAGCGATTTGCTCCAGTCTGTCGGCTTTTCTGGAAGACTACGGTTTTCGCGCATCAACAGCCGAAAGTGCAGAGGAGGCTCTGGAACTGATGAAAAGTAATGTCTATGACGTGTGCATTGTCGATATGCGCCTCCCCGGCATGAGCGGTGAAGATTTGATTATTGCCGCCCGCGAACGCTACCCGGATCAGCGCCACATCATCTACACCGGCTCAATTTCGTATAACCTCTCCGAAAAACTTAAAGAACTCGGCATGCGCCCCGAGCATGTGTTTCTGAAACCGGTGCGCGTACTTTCACTGCTGGTCAAATGCATCAAGGAGCTCGCCCCCGAGAGCTGAACCCATGAGCAACGGCTCAACAATCAAGGTTCTGATTATCGAGGACGAGGCACCGATTCGCGAAAGCTTTCGTCATTTTCTTGAAGATCAATCCTATACGGTGCTTGAAGCATCCGAGGGCGAAGAGGGCCTGACTCTATTTACAAAGCATCAGCCCGATGTCGTCATTCTTGATCTCCGCATGCCAAAGATGAGCGGACACGACGTGATGCGCGGGATTTCCGCCCGCTCCCCGACCACTCCGATGATTGTGGCATCGGGCACCGCTGATATTGCCGACACCGTGGAGGCCCTGCGCCTGGGTGCCTGGGATTATATTCTCAAACCGGTCTCTGACCTAGCCATCCTCGAGCACTCCATCAAACAGGTGCTTGAACGTGCCCGCATGCTGACTGAAAACCTGAAATATCAGGAAGCACTGGAAGATGAAGTCGAACGCCGTACTCGGGAACTGACGAACAAAATGGAAGAGATGAGCCGGTTTAATAAGATGGCCATGGGTCGGGAGCGACGGATTATCGAACTCAAACGGCAGATCAACGAACTCCTGATCGAACTGGGCCGACAACCCAAGTTTAAATCGCCGAACCTGATCGAAAAAGAATCCAGCCTGAACGAATAGATTATGCCCCCATCCATTGCCATCATCATGCGAGCGAAAGATGAAATGCCGTATGTGCAGCATGCACTGGCGCGGCTGGAGCAACAGACCTTTTCAACCTTCGACCTTTTCGCCGTCGATTCCGGCTCCACCGATGGAACGTTCCAGGCATTGGAAAAATCGGGATGCCGCCTCACGCAGATCAAACCTGGAGAATATATT
>CAKZQV010000491.1 GCA_937141895.1 uncultured Verrucomicrobiota bacterium | reverse complement strand
CGCCGAACCTGACTTTGATGAAATACTTCCGGGAAATTCCGCTTCATCAGGGTGCGGTTGAGCAAAACATAGGAAACACCGGAAGGTACGCGCAGGTTATCTTCCAGCACAAAGAAGGTACCGGCCTCATCCCGTACCAGATCGGTGCCGGTCACATGAGCCCAGACGCCTTTGGGCGGATTCAGACCCTGGCATTGGGGCAGGTAGCCTTTGGAGGATGTAAAGAGCCATTCAGGCACCACACCGTCGGCAATAATCTTCCGGTCGTGATAGATGTCGTCAATAAACCGGTTAACGGCCTTAATCCGCTGCTTCAATCCGGCCTCGACCACATCCCACTCATTTCCGTCGATGATCCGGGGAACTATATCAAACGGGATCGTTCGTTCCGTTCCTTCGCCTGAACCATAGACGTTAAATGTGATGCCCATACTATGCATGGTTCGCTCACTGGCATCCTGACGGCTTTGCAAATCCCCGTCAGACAAAGATTCGATGGCGTTTACAAGCAACGAAGCGCTGTCCCGCGCCTGTCCCTGGTTATCAAACAACTCATCGAAGAAAATATCCGTTTCATAGCCTTCAAAATTCATGTTGTACATCCTCGGACTAGATATACGCATCAGGTGTGCCATCTAAACCGCATGGCTGGAGTGAAAATGGATGTATTTTTATAAAATACGAAATTTAAAGTATATACACGAATATCATAAATTTACATATTCGGTAAACAAATCTAATTTAGAATACAAATGCGTATTATGGTTACATAAATATACAAATATGTTACCCATAAAACAGAGTGTTTTTTCCAACTACAAATCCGTTTGTTGTCAGAAAATCCGCGATTTTCCGGCGCGCGCCACGATTTCCAACCATAGGCAGAATAAAGCAGGTTTCGGGCGGTGGAATTTCCGAAGGTTGGAGCACCGGCGTACCACAATTCAGACGCCGCGGTTTGACATCGATATAGTGCGAAATACGGATGCCGTATTTCGAAAGAATTTCAGCCCGGCGTCGCGTCACCCGGCCCGCGCCCCAAACGATGAGTTCCGGGTGGTGGGGATTATTTTTTTCCAACCATTGGAAAAGGTATTGGGCCTTCGTTTCATAAAATGCATCGATGGAGTAGCGTTCGTCGGTGCGGGATAATCGAGTCGGCGGATCGTTCCAAATAACGAGCTCCTCATCGACTTTGCACATTTTTACCCCGGCCGCCATCCAGCGGAGCCAAAGTTCATAATCTTCCGGAAAATTTCCATCGCGATACGTTCCAAACCTTGGAAGCAATGCTGCGCGGAACATAACGGAGGGGTGAGCCAACGGAGATTCCACAAAACGATTGAGCGCAATTTCTTCGGGCTGGGTCAGGGAATTGATCCAGTCCACATAGGTGGCATATCCGGCCTGAGCCTCGCGATTGCCGCCGAATCCAACCCGACAACCAACCAATCCCAGGTCGGGATGGGCCTCAAGAAAAGCAATCTGCTTTTCGATGCGTTCCGGATGACAAAAATCATCGGCATCCATTCGGGCAATATATGTTCCGGTTGCTGCTTCAAGCCCATCGTTCAGCGCTGGGACAATGCCGCGATGCGACCGTTCCAGCAGTACAAGGTCTTTTTGCGCGCGCAGCAGCTCCGTGGTCCCATCCGTCGACCCGTCATCGACCACCACCATTTCCAATCCTTGGAAGGTTTGCGCGCGCAGCGTTTCCAAGGTCTGGAAAACGGTGTCTACGGCATTGTAGACCGGCATGACGACCGAGACGGTCATGAGAGCAACCAGTCGAGCGCTTCTTTTTCGTTCGAAAAGATGCGGATATTCAATCCCTGGTTCGTGGAGACGGTTTCGAAAAAGGTAAAATCCTGTTCAAAATTTTCAGGATAAAGTACGGCTCGTTTAATGTCGGCGTTGCCTTTGTCGCAGAGCAGTTGGGGAATATAGTAGATTTCGTGGGTCTCGAGTTTGATTTGAATTTGCCGCAGATCATAAAGCACGGTGCGACACTGGTGACGGTCCATGACCGCATTCATCTCTGCGAGCGCTCGATCAAATGACTCCATGTCGAGACCGCCATCGATGACGGCCTCTAGGTATTTTTGATCTTCGTGATGGGAAACCTTCATTTTCATGGTGGTGATTTTGGCTGATTTGAGACTGATGTCAATGCGCGGTGTAGAATGGACCTTGTGGAAAAAACACGCCGTAGATCCGGCTCGATCTTTTTTTCTATTAGACAATTATTTCCGGCCTTCAACGTAAAACCCTGTAAAAACGAGGAGTTAAATGGGGGACTAAAAAGGTCTAAATCTGTTTTTTCGTTTTTTTTCTTCAGTTCTGAATATACGCTCTATATTGTGCGCATGTTTCCGGGAGGCCACAATATATTGTACACTAATGGTGCGCCTTATCATTTCCCGATGTCCGGAATCTTTGTGGCCAGCTATACTAGAAAGGGGCAAACGCATGGCAATTAAAGTAAAAAAGCGCGACTTCGCGAAGGTCGAATACGACGACTCAAAAATTCAGGCGGCTATTGAAAAAGCGGTCAAAGGTACCATCAAAGATCTAGAAAAGGTACCCCAGCATCTGGTGACGATCGTCAAAGACATCACCACCAAGATCGACAACATTGTTCGGGGCTATGAAAGCCGCGGAAGCGAAGAAGTCGACGTTGAGCATATTCAGGATTTGGTTGAACAGCAGCTCATGGGGGCCGGCCTCTACGATGTGGCGAAAGCCTACATTGTGTATCGTGAAGAGCGCAAGCAGGCGCGTAATCACCGTCTCCGCCCCGAGGCGTCCGCTATTCAGGACTACATGCTGGCCAGCCGCTATGCCCGCTTTCTTCCGGAAATGGGTCGCCGTGAAACCTTTCCCGAAGCCGTTGGCCGTGTGCGCGATATGCACCTGCGCCAGTTCCCGCAGGCGGAAGAGGACATCAACTGGGCCTTTGAACAGGTCATTGATAAACGCTGCCTGCCCTCCATGCGCTCCATGCAGTTTGGTGGAAAAGCCATTGAAACGAATCATGCCCGTATGTACAACTGCACCTTTGGCATCTGCGACCGCGTAGAATTCTTTGCCGAAGGGCTCTTTTTGCTGCTCTGTGGAACCGGTGTTGGATTCAGCGTTGAATTTGAACATGTAGAAAAACTGCCGCCGCTGGCTGCGACGGTAGACGAAGGTACCGTGGTTCACTTTTCAATTCCGGATACCATCGAAGGATGGTCGGATGCCATGCAGGCTCTGATGCAGAGTTATGTTGAAGGCTATCTGGTGGAATTTAACTATTCCGATATCCGTCCGCGCGGTTCAAATCTGTCGACCTCCGGCGGACGGGCACCTGGCCACGTGCCGCTGCGACGTGCTTTGGAGCGCGCCCGCAATGTGCTGGACGGAGCCCTCGGACGTAAGTTGAAACCGATCGAAGCCTACGATGTGATGATGCACGCGGCGGATGCGGTTATTGCAGGTGGTGTGCGCCGCTCGGCGACCATCTGTCTATTCTCCCCAGACGACGGGGAAATGATGAATGCCAAGCGCGGCAACTGGTTTGAAACCAATCCGCAGCGCGGGCGTTCCAATAACTCGGTGAAACTGATTCGCGACGAAACGTCCAAAGCACAGTTCCTGCGTATTTTCCAGAAGCAGAAAGAATGGGGCGAGCCCGGATTTTATTTTGCCAACGATCAGGCGCACGGATGTAATCCGTGCTGTGAAATCGGCCTGAACCCGCATTTGGAAGTAAAAGACGATGACGGGAATGTGACCATTGAATCCGGTTGGCAGTTTTGCAATCTGACCGAAATCAATGGGGCCAAGCTACATTCGGAGGAAGACTTCCGTATTGCGGTCCGTGCGGCCACGATTATCGGGTCTCTACAGGCGGCCTATACGACCTTCCCTTATCTCGGTGACACTACTGAAAAGCTCTGCCGTCGCGAAGCACTGCTTGGCGTTTCGATTACCGGTATGATGGATTCGCCGGCCATTACGCTGGATCCGGACCTGCAGCAGAAAATGGCGAAATATGCCATCGAAGTGAATCGTGAGATTACGCTGAAACTCGGCACCGAACCCGCCGCACGTCTGACCTGTGTGAAACCCGCGGGCTCAACGTCGCTGCTGCTGGGAACCGCTTCGGGTATTCATCCACGTCATGCG
>CAKZQV010000490.1 GCA_937141895.1 uncultured Verrucomicrobiota bacterium | reverse complement strand
TTGGTGGCGCTGCAGCGGCTTATCGTAAAACCGTGCTGGATGAAATGGGCGGGTTTGACCACGCGATTATTACGGAAGACATTGAAATGTCGGTCCGCATTCTGAAGCATGGATATAAAACCCGCTATGCGGACGACGCGGTGGTTTACACCGAGGGCCCTTCGGAATTCAAGGGACTCTGCAATCAGCGTTTGCGGTGGAAGCATGGCCGCCTACTGACCTTCCTAAAACATCGAAAATTGTTCTTCAGTTTAAGCAAAGAACACAACCCGTATCTAACCTGTATGATTCTCCCTCTGGCGGTTTATGCGGAATTGCTCCTGCTGTTGGAAGCAGCCTTGCTGACCACCTTTTTTGCTTACACCATCCTGACCAGTAACTATTGGCCTTTGGTGTTTGTTATTGCGCTTTTATCCTCCGTCATCGGCGTACAGATTTTGTTGGATTCAAAAAAACGATTTCACTCAAATCTGTTTTTCTTGGCGCCCGGCGCATGGCTGGTTTTTTACCTGATGGATCTCATTGAATTTCAGGCTCTGGTCCGAAGCCTGAAACGATTCGTTTTGGCCCGCGAACTCAAGTGGCAGAAATGGCAGCGCGTGGGCGTCGGCCAGATCGGTTAATGCGGATCTATTGCTCCGGCGACTACATATTGAGATTCCTATGCGACTGAATAATGGCCACATGATTGAGAGTGAATAGCGATCAATTTAGGCACAAAAAGCACGAAAACGGAATGGGATAGGTCTTTGTGTTTCTTGCGCCTTTTGGCGGCTATCCTCACCATATAGTCGCCATCTCTATAAATACGCCGCTACTGCGTAAATTACTCAGCGCGAGAGGGTGATCCACCGCGCTCCTCGCTTCCATAATTTTTGTTCTGATACGATGCCTCGAAACAACCGTTAATATTTTCTCTTGACGCCTATCCATGGATTTGGAATAAAACACGCAATTGACCGACGGTCGGTCAATAAGGGTAAGGTAATTTATTCAGAGGTAGGCGTCATGGTTAGAATCGTAAAAAAGCCGGATGAGAGACGAAAAGAAATTATCAAGGCGGCACGGAAGCTTTTTCGGGAAAAGTCCTACGCTGATGTGACGATGGCCGGATTGATGAAGTCTCTCAATATTGCCAAAGGAACGATTTATCATTATTTCGCATCGAAAGAGGATCTGCTCGAAGCGGTGGTCGAAGATCTGATGGCGGAAGCCCTGGAGAAAAAGCAGGCGTTGCTGAAAAGCAGCCGTTGTAAGGAGATGGGCGCGCTCGAAAAATTTATTACGTTGGTCCTCTCGGGTTCGATGGTGGAAGAAAATGAAGAGATTTTGGAGAGCCTGCATCAGCCGGGAAACGCGCTCATGCATAACCGCCTGCTCGGAAGTTTCATCATAAAACTTGCGCCGATTTATGCGGGGATCATTAAAGAGGGATGTGCTGAGGGCGTTTTTAAAACGGAACATCCACGCGAGTGCGCTGAATATCTGCTGGCCGGTTTCCAGTTCTTAACGGATATCGGTTTTTATCCCTGGGGTCAGGACCATCTGGCTCGTCGCGTTCAAGCATTTCCATCCCTGATAGAAACTCAGCTGGGTGCGCCGAAAGGATCCTTCAGCTTCCTTGCCGGGGAATAAATACAATTAAAATAAAGATAAGTTCATTAACGGAGGAACACTCATGAATTCTAATAATCCATATAAACCGGGTGTCTATTTTTCTATGACATTCATCGCGACGTACGTGCTCTGGTTTGCCGGGGCAGCCATCAGTTTTCAGAATGAGAATAATGAATGGTATATGTTTTTAATGCTGCTGGGTTTGATTGCGCCCTTTGTCATTTCTTTGGGCATGACCTGGGCATCCGGAAATGCTGAATTAAAAAAGGATTTTCTGAACCGGCTGATCAATTTCAAGCTCATACCGATCAAGATGCTGCCGGCGGCCCTGTTCATTATGCCGCTCTCGGTTTTGGTCGCCACGGCCATTTCGCTTTTGTTCGGAGAATCAGTTGATCAATTCCAGCTGGCCAAAGAGTTTTCATTCACGACCGGTTTTGTTCCGGTGCTATCCCTGCTTCTGCTCGCCGCCACGTTTGAGGAGCTCGGTTGGAGAGGGTATGCGTTTGACAGCCTGCACAGCCGTTATAATGCGCTCTATGCTTCGATTCTTTTCGGCGTTTTGTGGTCGCTCTGGCACCTGCCGCTTCTTTTTGTCAAAAATTCATATCAATATGAAATTGCGCAGCAGGACATTGGATACGCCATCAACTTTTTCGTCAGCATTATTCCGATGGGGGTGATCATAAGCTGGATCTGTTTGAAAAATAATAAAAGCGTACTCGCCGCGATTGGGTTCCATTTTGTTGTCAATATTTCTCAGGAAGCACTTGCGATGACGCAGGTCACAAAATGTATCCAAACCGGGGTCCTCTTCGTATTCGCAATCATCATCATTGTGTTAGAGAAAGAACTTTTCTTCTCGAAGAAACACATCGTCCAAGAGCGATGTGAAACCGAACATTTTACTGCGTCGTTAAAGACGGCTTGAGGTGGTCCATGTATGCGGAACGAAAAAGGTATTGGATTAAAAAGTCCTTCGTGATCATCGTTGCCCTCAGCGGGGCTC
>CAKZQV010000489.1 GCA_937141895.1 uncultured Verrucomicrobiota bacterium | reverse complement strand
CGGTGGTGAGCGAAGTTAAAACGCTTGCAGATGGCACCACGGCTGAAGTCCAGACCATGTACATTGGGTACGCGGTGGGCTATTCCTGCAACAACAATGGCGATGTGGCTTTTGTGGGGACGCCGACTTCCAAGGGTTGGAACTGGGAGCAGGACAACAGTATTGCGCCTAAAGTGGCCGACTCCATCTCGATTCTGAAAAACGAAAAAGTTGCGGCCTTCATCGAAATGCCCGTCAGCGTCAACTAAGCGGAACGCATTTCTTAACCTCACCGATAAAAGGTAAACCGATGAATGACTTAGGATTTTACTACACGAAAAAGTGGAACAACCTTCAACTGAAGGTCATCCTCATTGCTTCCCTCTTGATTTTGGGGCTGCAGCTGGCATCTGGCGCCCAGACCGATATGCAGACCAAGCTGGAGGACAGCCTGAAAGAACTTTCCAATGTTCGGAAGTCGATCGCCAAGGAAAAGCTTCCGATGGTGAAGGGCCTCAATGCGCTGGAAGATGAAGTGATGGACGTGCGTCTGGAGCACCAGAAAATCATGCGCCAGCTCGACAGTCGTAACCTCGATCTCAACAATCTGCGGGCCGATATCAAAAGTCGCAAAGGGGAGAAAAACTATATTTCCAACCTGCTGATTGAATATACCCGTAATTTTGAAACTCGTGTGCATATTGCAGAGTTAGACCAATATGAAGGTGTGGTTAAAGCGGCAACCCTGGCCCCGGACAATAGTAATTTTTCCGATGAGGAAATATTTGTTGCGCAGACCGAGCTGGTTGAAACATCGATCAAGCGTCTGCAGGATCTGGTGGGCGGGAATTCCTTTAGCGGCACCTCAGCCGGCGAAGACGGACTGGTTAAATCGGGCGACTTTATCCTCGTGGGACCCGTGGCCTTGTTTGCTTCGGAAGACGGGGAACTGGCGGGTATTGCTGAACAGCGTCTGGGTTCACTGGAGCCGACCGTTCTGCCGTTTGCCGATCCACTGAATGCCGAGTTGGTGAAAGCCACGGTGGCCGCGAAGTCTGGAAACTTCCCGTTCGATCCAAGCCTTGGAAATGCCCGTAAGATTGAAGAAACCCAGGAAACCTTCCGCGAGCATTTAGCCAAGGGCGGTAAAGTGGGTTATGTCATTGTCGGCATGTTTGTGCTCTGCGTGCTGATCTCGATTTTTAAGTGGATCCAGCTCTCGCTGGTTCCTCAGGTTTCCGAAAAGCGGGCCCTGCCGGTGCTGAAGGCCGTTCTGGTGAATGATCATGAAAAAGCTGCCGCCGAAATCAGGAAACTTAAGGGGCCGACGGGCACCATGCTGACCGCAGGGATTGAACATATTGATGAGCCGAAAGAACTGGTGGAAGAGGTGATGTATGAAGAACTTCTCACTACCCGCATGATGGTGAATAAATTTACGCCGTTTCTTGCGGTCTGTGCTTCGACGGCTCCGCTGATGGGTCTGCTTGGTACCGTGACGGGGATTATTAACACCTTTAAAATGATTACGGTTTTTGGTTCCGGCGATGTGAAGACGCTGTCCGGCGGCATTTCTGAAGCTCTGGTAACCACTGAAATGGGTCTCGTTGTGGCGATCAGTGCGCTGGTGATGTATGCCTTCCTTTCCCGCAAGGCCAAGAGCATTACCGACCAGATGGAGCAGATTGCCATTCTGTTTGTGAACCGTTCGGTTCGTTCGGTTGAACAAACGGAAGACGAAACGGTCATTGCCGACGCGGCGCCGACCAGCGCGTAACGGAATTCAACCATGAATTTAAGCATACAGGAATTCTGGCAACAGACGTTGGCGATTTGGTCGTCCGGCGGATGGGCCATGTTTGCGCTGGCAGCCGATGCCTTCATTATCTTTTACATGGGGATGAGTATTTTTTCGCGGATTCGCTCGAAGGGGTATCTCTACGTTTCCGAAAAGAAAATGAAGCGTTGGGTCAAGGCACCGGAAACCGGCCGCGGCCCCGTGGGTAAAATGATCCGGTTTGTGATGGGTGCGCGTACCCTCGATGAAATTGGCATTTTCTTCGATGAGTTGAATCAAACCGAGATTGCGCCGATCAATCGCGACTTAAAAGTGATGCAGACGTGCGTGAGCATTGCCCCGTTGATGGGACTGCTTGGTACGGTGACGGGTATGCTGTCGACGTTTGCGGCATTGGCCGGCGGGTCGGGCGGCGATAAGACCATGGGCATGGTAGCCGGCGGTATTTCCGAAGCGCTGATCACCACCGAAACCGGGCTTCTGATTGCGCTGCCGGGTTTGATTTTTCAGTACAAGCTGGCGCGTGAGCATGCCCAGTATAAAGCATTCCTAGCGCACCTGCAGACGGTTTGTTCGCAGCGGATGTATAAAGAAAGCCTGAAGGCCGGAAAAGCGGCGTAGGGAATGTTGATTTTGGATTTTAGAATTTTGATTGTAGAGGCTAACGCCGATTGAGTTCCGAAAATCGGCTATCAAAAATCGGCAATCGAAATTATTTTCGGAGAAAATAAATGGGACGTTTTAGTAACAGTAACGAAGACCAAACAGACGTGGCGGTGGATATCTCGCCGCTGATCGACTGTGTTTTCATTCTGCTGATCTTTTTTATCGTGACGACCACGTTTGTGGAGGAGACCGGCGTGGAAGTGGATAAGCCGCAGGCGGCTTCTTCGGTTCAGCTCGAAAAGACCAGCATCATGATTGCCATCACTCAAAACGGTGAGATTGTCTACGGCGGTAATGAAATCGGGATCTCCGGTATTCGTCCGTTGGTCAAGCGCATGATGCAGAAGGAAGAGGTGCCTGTCATTATCCAGGCCGATCAGAATGTCATGTCCGGTCTGCTGGTACGCGTGATCGATGAGGCCAAACTGGCCGGTGCCGTGAAGGTCAGCATTGCCACCCTCAAGAATCAGGGATAACTCAAAGTGGAACGCTTGATTACAGGACTAAAAAAGTTGAGCCAGCAATTGGCCAATATTGGAGTGGGCGCCGCGATGACGTTTGCCTTCTTTATGCTGCTCCCGATTCTGCAGGTCATTACGCAGCCGCCGGTAAAGGATCTGACCATTCGGACCGTGGATGTGGCCAACGTGCCGCCGCCTCCGCCACCTCCGATGGAAGAGGAGGAGCCGCCGGAACCGGAGCCGGAAGAGCCTCCGCCGCCGGCGGTAGACGCCGCGCCGCTGGATCTTTCGCAATTGGAACTCGCTTTAAATCCCGGCGACGGGGGATTTGGTGGCGGCGACTTTGCCGTTAACATCGGGAACGTAGCTGGAAACGGGGATGAAGTGGATGCCATTTTCTCGCTGTCGGACCTCGACCAAAAGCCGCGCGTGGTCTACCAGCCGGCACCGATCTATCCGCCGGAACTTGCCCGCAAGGGGCTTCAGGGCACGGTATATGTTTTATTTCTGGTCGATAAAAGCGGACGCACCCGCGATCTGAAAGTGCAGAAATCGACGCATCCGGCCTTCAATAATCCGGCCCTGAAGGCGGTCAAGCAGTGGAAATTTGAGCCGGGTAAACGCAAGGGCAACGCCGTCCAGTTCCGGATGCGCGTGCCGATTACTTTCCAAAAATAGGATTCCTATCATGAAAACTACAGGTTTAACCATCCGCTACGCTGGAGACTCAGAGTCGCAGAGAACATATTTAACTCCGTGCCTCCGTGCCTCCGTGGTGAAAATATTATTTATTTTGATCACATTTTCCGGGGTTGCAGTTGCTGATGAAATGCAGGATTTAATCAAAGCGCTTCCGGATATGTCACATATCCGCAAGCCGCCCGAGAAGATGATCAACACCAAGCCGAAGAAAATTCAGGATCTCTCCATCTGGGACGAGGAGATGTTCCAGAAACAGTTTTTGGCCAGCTATGGAGTAAACACGGACATTGAACCGAAACTGACGGCGGTTGAATACGAGCAGATGCAGAAAATTCTGGATGCCATGTCTGAGGATGATGACACGGCGAAAGCGGAAAAATTGCTGAAGAAAAACTGCAAGGAATCTTCCAGCGCCACGTTCGAGTTCACACTGGCGAATATTTATTTCCAGCAGGATAAACTCGATGACGCGCTGTACTATTACGACGTGGCCATTGCTCAGTTTCCGAATTTCCGCCGCGCCTATAAAAATGCCGGACTGATTCATGTGCGGAACGGAAACTTTAAAAAAGCGATTCCCTACCTGACCCGCGTGATTGAGCTCGGGGGACATACCTCGATTGCCTATGGTCTGCTTGGATTTGCCTATGGTTCGACGGATAACCATCTCTGTGCAGAATCGGCCTATCGCCAGGCGATTCTGCTCGATCCGGAAACGATCGACTGGCAGCTGGGTCTGGCACGCAGTTTCTTCAAACAACAAAAATTCGGCGATGCGGTGAGTCTCTGTAACTCGCTGATTCAGCGTAAACCGGAAAATGCCGATTTCTGGCTGTTGCAGGCGAATGCCTATCTCGGGCTGAAACAGCCGATGCGCGCCGCAGAAAACTATGAATATGTAAACAGCATGAGCAAAGCCACGCCGGACAGCATGAGCATGCTAGGCGATATCTACGTCAACGAAGAACGCTGGGACATGGCCGCAGATTCCTATCTGCGGGCGTATGAGCTCAACGACGGAGCGAATCCGGAAAAAGCCCTGCGTGCTGCGAAAATCCTCGCGGCCCGCGGATCGTTGGAGCAATCCAAACGGATGTTGAATCGTGTGTCGGAAAAGAAAACCGGACTCGATAAAGACAACCTGAAAGAACTGCTGAAACTGCAGGCCCGCGTGGCGGTGGCTGAAGGCGGCGGTGAAGATGTGGTACACATTCTTGAAGAAGTGGTTGAAGTCGATCCGCTCGACGGAGAAGCCCTTATTCTGTTGGCTCAGCACTACGGCCGCAACGTGCCCGAAAAAGCGATCTTCTATTATGAACGGGCGGCGGGCATTGAAAAATTTGAAGCGGAAGCCAAGCTCTATCACGCTCAGCTGTTGGTCGGTCAGGCGAAATATACCGATGCCATTCCGCTGCTGCGCCGCGCCTATGAACTCAAACCGCGCGCTGATATTGAAGATTATCTCAAAGATGTTGAACGTATCGCTAAAACCCGAAGCTAGGGAACCGCAGAATATCGAACAAGGAATCGCGAATGAAGAAGTCGTTCCTTCATAATTGGACATTCCTGTTTCGATATTCGATATTCCAATGAACTTGTTCATTATTGACGGTATATCGCCGTTTTTCAGGGGCTATGACCGGAATGTCATTAACTGGTCGAAAGCCCCTTTTGTTCATCTGGAAGATGGCCATGGGCTCAATGAAGACCGGACGGAGCAGATTCGGCGCGATTTTAAGACCTTTTGTAGAAAGGCGGCAGAGGCCGGATATAACGCCATCACGCTGGATGATTTAGCCCACCTCTGTGTTTTCGATTTTTACGAGCCGGAGCTTGAAAATAAGCTGCGTGAATATCGCATTTTTTTTGATCAGCTTTTCGAAATCGCCGAGAAGTATCATCTGGTTCCCTACGTCACGACGGACCTGTTATTTTATAACGAGGCGATCGACCAGCATATCGGTTCGGCGGATGAGGATATCCGGAAATTTGCGACCGAGGCCTGCCGACAGCTTTTTGCCGATTTTCCAAACGTTGGAGGAATTATTGTCCGAATCGGTGAAGCGGATGGGCTCGATGTCGAGGGCGATTTTCACAGTCGGCTGGTGCTGAAACGTCCTGCTCAAGCGCGAAAAATGATCGAAGCGTTAATTCCGGTTTTTGAGGAATTTAATAAACAATTGATCTTTCGCACCTGGAGCGTCGGCGTTGGCAGGGTGGGGGACATGATCTGGAATCCTGAAACATTCGACGCGGTTTTCCAGGGATT
>CAKZQV010000488.1 GCA_937141895.1 uncultured Verrucomicrobiota bacterium | reverse complement strand
AACTACGCGTCCAAGGTTTGGAAGAGTATGATCCTCCAGATAATCACGCAGGATGATGCCGCCCATGGAATGCGTAACAAAATGCACTTTTTGCGCATTGTTCAGCTGCGGTTCCAAAGATTGGAAAATGTCCGCAGTCAGTTTGTCAATAGTTGCTGAGGTAGACGGGTAATCATGGTTAATCACATAATACCCCTCGGCCGTCAGCTGTTTGCTCATTTTGTTCATGGCTTTGCTGGATCGAGCCAGTCCGTGGAGCAGCACCACGGTCTCATTTTTTGATGCGCTGGTCTGGCTGTCGAGACGGCACGCATGAAGTCCGAAGCTGAGTCCACAGACGATCAGGATGATGGAAATAAATTTTTTCATGATGCCCTCACGGTTTTGTACACGGTCTGGAGGTCGAGCTTGCCGGTTCCAAGGGTTGGAAGTTCCGGTAGATGGAAAAAGTTCGCGGCGCGAGGGATCCACAGATTCGGAAGGCCCAAGGTTCGAAGTTTGGAAATCAGGGTCTCCGGATCGCCCGCCGCCGGGGTATAGCACACGGCCAACTGTTCACCTTTGGTTTTGCTTTCTATACCGACTACCGCAACGCAGGGTTCTGTAGTTTCGGCGATCTGCTGCAGCGCATCTTCAATGGCGCCATGCGGCACCATTTCGCCGCCGATTTTACTGAATCGGGAGAGACGACCGTTGATATAGACAAACCCACGTTTATCCATCCGGGCAATGTCACCGGTGTTGTACCATCCGTCCTGCAGCACTTCGGCCGTTTTATTCGGCTGGTTCAGATAACCCTGCATGACATTGGCTCCTTTGATCAGCATAAGACCTTCCTCGCCATCCGGCAGAATTTCGCGGGATTCGGGATGAACAATGCGTACGGCAACGCCAGGCAGCGGTTGCCCGGCACTGCCGGCGCGATATCCGTTTTCCAGGCTGAGCAGCGCCACCGGCGATAGTTCGGTGCAGCCATAGCCCTCCAGTGGCTGGACGTCGTATTTAGCTTTAAACGCTTCAGCAATTTCGGTGCGCAATTTTTCGCCACCGGTAATGACATGTTCCAAGGTTTGGAAATCTTCGACCGATGCTTTCTTTGTGTAGGCTTGGAGGAAGGTGGGCGTGGCCAACAGTGCCGTCAGTTTTTCTTCTCTGATGAGTTTTATCACACGTCCGGTCTGCAGCGGATTCGGGTGGTAGGCCACGCTAATCCCTTTCAGCAGCGGCCACCACATCAGCCCCAGATAACCGAAGGCGTGGAACAGCGGAAGAATTGCACACATGGAATCTTTGGTGGTGAACGCCTGAACGGCCTGAGTGGATTCTACATTCGACAGAATATTGGAGTGGCTCAGCATGACCCCTTTCGGTGTGCCGGTGGTGCCGGATGAAAAAATGATCGTTGCAAGATCACGAGGTTCGGGCTCGCGGCCGCCGGCCAGATGTTTCGGTGATGCAAAGACGGCGGCACGGATCGCCCGGAATTTTTCGATGCGCCCGAGATTTTTCAGCAGATCTTCCAGATAGAGCCAGCGTACCGGAAGATCGGGTTTTTGTGTTTTCTGAAGAAAACGGCGTGAGGAAATGATATATTTTATTTTGGCCTGTTTCACGGCCGAGGCCTGGGCTTCGGCGGAAGCCGTCCAGTTCAGATTGACGGTGGTTTTTCCGGACAGGGTGACCGCAAGATTGGACAGCACATTGCTGAGTGAGGTCGGCAGCAAGATGCCGATATTTTTCT
>CAKZQV010000487.1 GCA_937141895.1 uncultured Verrucomicrobiota bacterium | reverse complement strand
CAAGGTCCGGCCGGTGGCCGACATTTCCATGGTATGGGTGAGTCGCGTGCGATAGTGATCCGCTGTACCGTTGACAAAAACCTGAGTTTTATACTCCAGCCGCCGAAAACAGCGACTGTGAAAAATACGATCGCGGTCGCGCGCAAAGCAAGAGCGCAAGGGATGTGGAGGTTCTGGATGTCTGCGCCCATGACTATGAGCACTTCGTGAAGCGTAGGAAGCGAGACTATGTCCCTCCAAATCTTCCCGCTCTTGTCTGGACGATGATTTTTGTGATCTGTAGCTTTGCATCTTAAACCGTGCTTCAGTTCAGAAGTTTTGAGCCGGAAAGTCAATCTGTTTACGAAAAGAGGAATTATACTATGTGTGTCAGTTCAAAAATCAGAGGTTCATTTCGCGTCCTGCTCTTTATCATCTTAGGTTGCGGAATGGGCCTGTCTGCCCTCGCTCAGCCACCGACTATTCATCTAACCGGGGTCATGCAGTCCGGGGAAAAATCGATCGCCTATGTCGAAGGCACTTTATATCAGGTTGGAGAACTTCTGCCTTCAGGGCATAAAGTTCAGGATATTTTGACTGACGGCATCCGGGTGTCTGCTCCAGATGGAGAAAACTATTATGTGCCCGTAGGAAATCCTGCAGGCATCGAAAAACTTGCCGCCGAAGTGGTGCCCGAAACGCTGGCCGAACCCGAAGAGCCCGCGGCCAATATTTCGTTTGTTCAAGCCTCAGAACCTCAAGAGGAAGCCTCAGAACCTCCGGAAGAAGCCGCGGAAACAGCCTACAATATTTCCTTCGCGATTATGATTGTTTCGATTGTGGTTGTGCTCATTGGAGCCTTTATCTCAACCATCGGAGAAATCTGGTATATCGTTGCGTGCTTCCAGGAAAGCATCTGGTGGGGACTCGGCGCCTTATTTCTTCCCTTTGTCAGCTTGTTCTTTCTCTTCATGCACTGGGATCGTGCGAAAAAACCTTTTCTTCTGGGACTCGTTGGAGCTCTGATCGCGATCGGTGGAGTTCTCGTTGCGCCCGCCATTTACCTTTAGATTTTCAGGAGAATTCAAATGCACGAAAAAACCCTTTCACGAAAAACGGTATATGAAGGTCTCATCCTCAATGTGGACGTTCTGGATGTGGAGCTCGAAAACGGCAAACGCTCTAAACGCGAAATTGTACAGCACGGTGTGGCCGTCGCCCTCATTCCGCAGCTTCCGGATGGTCGCTTTGTTTTTATTCGCCAGTTTCGAAAACCGATGGAACGAATTTGCTTTGAAGTCGTAGCCGGCAATTGCGACCCCGGCGAAACGGAGGACATATCCGCAGCCCGCGAACTGGAAGAGGAAACCGGCTATCGCGTCCAATCATTGGAACTTTTGGGTCCGATTTTTCCAAGCGTTGGATACTGCACCGAGCGCATTGATATTTTCTACGCAAAAGTCGAACCCGAACCCGGTGATGTATCCTTCGACGACGACGAACGAATCGAAACCGTTATTCTCACGGAAGAAGAAATGGATGCCAAAATCCGCGCCAATGAAATCGCCGACGCCAAAACCCTCGCCGCCTGGATGCTGTTCAAGGCGAAGAAAGTCT
>CAKZQV010000486.1 GCA_937141895.1 uncultured Verrucomicrobiota bacterium | reverse complement strand
GTTGCTACCCGGTAAAATTTCCAAGGGATCAATGGTCGATTTTGTCCCACAACAATTTTTAATGTTTGAGATGCGAACCGGCTCATCGCCAACATTCGTCAGAATAAATTCGTGTGTAATCTCATCCTGCTCAATAACATTCCCGAAATCAAACAGAGGGTTTTCGCAAAACAGACGAGGACCGGCACAAACTGCATGGGCCACAAAAAACACGAGAAGGCACAAAACTTGAACTGAACCACAGATGGACCCAGATAAACGCAGATTCTTAAAACATGAATTCCCGGTATTCTTCCACATCATTTTTCACCTCAAGACTATCCGTGTATTCAGTATATTCCGTGGTTCAAATAGTTAGAGCTGATTGATCAGGATCGGCTTTTCCTTAACCGACGGCTTCGGCGTTGTATCAGCGAGCTTTGGTTCTTCTATTACTTCCGCCGCATTTGCACGCTCATCCATTTTATTTAACGCCTGCTGTGCCGCAGCCGCAATTTGTCGATCTTCATCAAGCAGATAGGACTGAAGCAGCTCCCGGTCGGCATCCGATCCCACCTCGCCCACTGTCACAATCGCAGCCGATCGCAAGAGCACCGTATCGCCTGTCTGCGCCAGAGACCTTGCCGCCACCACAGTTTCCGTGTTTTCAGTGTCTTCCGTGGTTAGACCTGCCGCAAGCCGCAACGCCGTCATACGCGATGTGGCTGAAGCAAGTTCATCCGAAGCAATCTCCACCGCCTTCGAGGTGATTTCCTCCCTATCAAATTCTTCATGCGTACGACTCAGATTTTCCAGCCCGATCAACGCCGTCCCGGCAATCGTCGAGGTCCGTTCATCCAATGCCTGAAACATCGCATCCTGAATAACTTTCAATTCATCGGGTTTATTTTCACCCCCCGGTTGAACTTCACTTCGTTCATTATCTGCGCTGCTCTTGTCGTTAGAGGACACAGGGTTTTCATTTTCGTGATTCTTTGTGTTTTTGGTGGCTAAAGAAGCTCTTTCATAGAAAGGCCCCATAAACTGCACACAGTAATCCCGCCAGACAACATCCTGATTCGGATCAGCCGCCATTTCGGCCATCGCAAGTCCAATGCCTTCCGGCAGCGTTTCCTGTCTGAGCAGCTTATCGAGCACATCATTCTTCACCGCATTGATTTCAATGGCTCGCATGCCTTCAGGAAATTGATCATTCGGCCAGGCCAGCATATCGATCAGCGCCGCCACATCGGCATCGGAAAGCGTATAATTCAGCTTATTGATCTCGGCCAACAGCGACGGATAGTTATGCTCCTTACCATCCTGCAATAACAGCGACTTTACCGGCGCTGAAAACGCCGCCTCCTGTGTGCCGCCGGCATCTGGGAGGCCCGCAGACTGTGTCTGAGTCGTACCGCCCGCATCTTGCGGGCCATCGGCCACAGCAGACAAACCGGAGGCATGTCCTACTTTCGTTTCAACATCTTCAACGTTGAGCGTTTCCTGCTTTTGGCGTTGCATCAAAACCAACGCCAATAAAACAGCACATCCCGCAACACCCAAAATAATTCCTGCTTTTTTCATAACAATTCCTCCAGCCCTCACTTAGGGGTCAACTTAGGGGTCAGTCCTCGGATTTAAGTGTTTTCCTAAGTTCTGCCAGCTCCCCTTCTTTCGCGTCATCCACTTTCCGCACATATCCCGGCACATTTGCCGGATGCCCACAAAAGAGATGGCGGCTAATCCACTCGTTCTTCACAACCGTTTGTTTTTTCAGCATCCAGGCTAAAACCATTTTCTCAGGAGCCCCTTTACGTAGTGCTTCCAGATCATCACTCAATAGGCCTAACCTTGTCAGACCCTCTAGCAGTAACCGCTCAGCCTCCGCTTCATTATGCTCACGAATCGCACCGCCACTAAAAGAATCGTTCCTTTTACCCGCCAGCCCCTCATCGATCTTTTCCATCAAGCCCTTACGAAAATCATCCGAACCCAAATACCAGCCTCGGCGAATATCCGCCCAGGCCGCATCAAAATCCTGAGGATTCGCGCTCAACGCAATTTCCAGCACCCGCTTTTGCATGTGCTTCCGATACCACGAACGCCCCGCCTTATCATCCTCCACACCCAAGGCACCCAGCACCCGATCAACCACCAGCCAATCCGGCCGTTTCGCGGCATCGAGATAGAGCGGATAACTGCTCCACCGATACGCCTTCAGACGCTCCTTTTCCAGATCAAAAGCGTTCGCTCGTGCCGGATTCAGATGAATGTAATTTGCGACCGTCGGGAAATAGCCTCCGCCCGACTGCCCATCCACCGGAATCGCTTTATACCGCCCCTGCAACAAGTGCCCCCATAATTTATGCCGACTGTTAAACCGCTGCGTATACGTCCCCTGCAGCCACTTCATCCCCTCCACCAGATTCGCCTCCGGCGTCTCTAATAACAGATGATAATGATTGCCCATTAAAACAAAGGCATGCACCAACCAGCCGGTTTTTGTGCACGCCTCATCCAACGTATCGATAAACGTCTCGTGGTCTTTTTCATCAAGGTAAATCGCGTTACCCCGATTTCCTCGACTCATTACGTGGTAAATTGCTCCAGCATATTCGATTCTAGGTTTTCTCGGCATAAATAAGAAACTACCGGAGAGCCGGGGAACAATCAATCACTTATTTCCGAGGACTGACCCCTTTTCCTAAAAGCAGATGATAATGATTCCCCATCAACACAAAGGCATCCACCAACCAGCCGGTTTTTGTGCATGCCTCCTCCAACGTATCGATAAACGTCTGGTGATCTTTATCATCGAGGTAAACGGAATCTCCCCGATTCCCCCGGCTCATCACACTTGTCCCGCCGTAGCTTTAGCGAAGGAGGATGGTAGATCGCACCGGCGTACTCTATTCTAGGTTTCCTTGGCATAAATGCAAAATGCCTAGCAGTAGAAAAAAGATCAATTACTTAATTCCGAGGACTGACCCCTTTCCTTACGAGGACTGACCCCTTTCCCTGACCCCTTTCCTTTCTCTTTCCTGACCCCTTTCTCTGACCCCTTTCTGGTACCTTTCCTTTCTCTGCCCCCTTTCCTTAATTTGGACTTATAACCTTATAAAAATCAAGCCAGCGATATTTGCGATTGTGCTCTTTCATTTCCTTAAGCTTCTCTGCCGCAACCGTCTTGTCCTTCCAATATTCGGACGTTTTGCTGATGCGTGTAGAATCGGCCATCCCGCCCCAAAAATGGTTTCCCTGAGCCGAACATCGGAAATAAAGATTCTCGCCCTCCCAATCCGTCGGAATATTAAAATAATATCGGTCACACTTTTTAACCCGCAGGGTTTTGTTTTTCTCGAATTCGGGATCATTGCCCAACTCAAGAAGGTATCCATATATTTCCGGATCCTGCGGGGGATCGAGATATTCATCCCACTTCAGCTCCACCCACTGTGTCTCATTCGTTGCCCCGACCACCCAGATGTCGGCATCGGGAGCACGCAATGAACGATCCGACCGATACTGGCTCAGGCACAAAGATGGGGTAGCTGAATTCCGGTTGGAGCAATATTTAAAGACAGCCTCTACTTCAAATCTCAGGCTGTAGCTTTCGTCATAGCGGTCCGGATAGTCATAAACCTGCCACGACCGGACATTCGGCGGCACCGCTTTTTCATCGGCCACCAGTTTGTCATTTATATAAATCCGGAAACCGATAAGATCTTCCATATGCGGATATTCCCAACTCAGCAGAGCCGCAGCATCCGGAGTTAATTTGACATGAATATTTGTCAAATACGGGGCTTTCAGGCGCGGAATAAATATGGTGTCCGTGACACGCGGCCCTCTTTTGGATTTCTCACCGACCGGCTGAATTCCGAAGACGCCCTCTCGATGGCCCGGAGTATTTCTGTTGAGAGTCCAGCTATACGCGTTGGTAACCCCGAGAGCTTTGCTTCCATCTTCATACAACTTCCGTTCTGCATTAATGTTCCTGAAAAGTCTGTAGGAAGTGACTCCCTCCTCTTTATCAGGCATCTCCCACGTTGCCTTCGCAGAAAAACCGTCTTTGTCCGAAACAAACTTCACTTTAAAATTTTTCGGAGCCGGCGGACCTAACGGTTTGGGGCCTTTGAATAGAATTTCCCGAGCTTTGGACATCAATTCAGAACCATCCTCACAAACCGTTACAACCCGGTAGAAAAACAGTGTCTTCGAGGGCGGAGTAATATCAAGAACCTGTCTTTTGTTGGGTGGCAGCATCTCCCCTACTTTGGATTCCACGCCCGTCACCGTGTTCGATCTGAGAACGGAAAATCCGGATATCTCCGATTCTGAGTAGGGATCAAACTCCCAACCCACCAAAATCGACCGGGCCGTATCTTCGTTGGTATCCCAAGCGGATCCGCCCTTTATGTCTATCAGGTTTAAATCATTGACCGGCTGCAACTTGTTCAGTTCCGCCGCACTGACTCCTTCCGGAATATATTCAACCCAGCTTTTTTCAAATTCCTTCTGGAACTTATTCAAAGGAGCCACCGCATAAAAACAGCGATGTTTGGGATTCCAGGTTTGATCCACAAACTTCCAGGAAATGACATCAGCAGCTTTATTCCATGGACTCAAACTGGGAGGGATCAGCCGTTCCCAGAGGTCAGCTTCTGTTTTGCGACGGTAGATATTATACGTTAAAAAACCCGCCTCATCGTGAAATTTACGATCTGAAGACCAGCCCAGCACCACATGGTTTTCGCTCTTTTTCGCCTGAAGTTTTACGCGCACATGCTCGGCATCTTCAACGCGGAGCGTTATATATGTGGAAAGCGGAAGCGACGACCGTTCTCCCGATGAATCAATCCCGAATAATCCATACTCATATTTTGCGTCACTATCGACCGAAGAATCGATGTAAGCAAAACCGGAAACCACGGCTCGGTCATAATCAGCTGTAAATAAAATACGATCTCCCGCCCGCATTCCAATCTGATTCAATACCTCTAAAAACCGTTCGCGCTCAACTAAAGCCAGACGGCCTTGCTTGATATATTCCCGCAGCTTTTCCTGATAGAACGAGACCTGCTTCGCATCGCCCAGGCCCTGATGTTCCCATGACCGATCGTAGGAAATTTCAGGATAAATGGTTCCGCCACTTAAATCTTTCCAGCTGTCCTGACCCTGCAGCCTACGAAAAACCTGAACCCCGACCACATCATCAGGCCAGCCCCGAGCAAGCCAGAGCAACTTTACATTTTGCTCCGACGTATATCCGAACAAATCGATTCCTGCGTCTGCTGCTGAACAACGGGCCTCACCGGCCACCAGAACAAAAACAGCTGATAACACCAGCCGTGTGAATTTCATTTTAAAATACATAATTTGCCTAATACGTGATCAAATAAACATCGTCGTATTTTTTAAACTTAACTGACAGATCGCTTGTATTATCAACACCTTTTTTTCCGACCCGAACATTGACCCAGTAAACCTCCTGCTTAGAGTCAAATTTTGCCTTTTCAACCGCAAAATAAGCCAGAAGATCATAATCGGTTGCATACGTAATTAGTTGATCCAGCATCTTAGGGAATTTTGCAAAGACCTTATTCGCACGCTCATCGCACAATGAGAGATATTCTTTTTTGTCTTTATTGACGAGGGCCTCAACTCCCTTAATTGCTTTTGCTTCCATACTGGTACCGTTTTTATCAATTCCTGCTGCAGGCAACCACTCACTGGCAAACACCGAACAAACCAGCGACATAAACAATACAATACTCATACACTTCTTCATTTAATCCTCCTGTTCTCCAGACACTATACTCATCGTTCCTACAAGTTGAGATCGATATTTAATGTAGCATCTTTCTCGAATGTTTTAGGGTCATTACTTCCAACAACCTCACCTTGATAGTAAAGACTGACATTACCGCTTAGACATACCTTATCCGATTCTTTTTTAATTTTCCCATCGCCAATAACTCTACATTTATAACTATTAGCAGCATCCTGTTGCCACGGCCAGTTTGGCCAATTTACAATCAAGTCTGCTTCAGTTACAAAATTGGCGTTAATTTCACCATTTACACTATCCTCATCAAATTCCACCTGAAACTCGTTGGACAAATTCATTTTCAGCATCCCCACGTATCCGAATCCAACAATATTGTCTGACTCGACATCTAAAGGATCAAAGTCGGATAAGGGGTCAGTCCTATTATTCAATTAACTTCTTAATTTGATAAAAATATTCCGCGCC
>CAKZQV010000485.1 GCA_937141895.1 uncultured Verrucomicrobiota bacterium | reverse complement strand
ATGGTCTTGTCCTGCAGTTCCATCACCGGACGAACGAGTTTATATTCGGTCGCATCCACCTCTTTGGCATACCAGGCGGCCGTCCACGCCTCCCCCTTGGTGTTCAGAATGATGCGCAGATCCAGTTCTCCGGTGGCATATTCAAGCCCGTCGGCAAAGGCCAGTCCGTCTGTGGATCCATACGTATGAGCCGTGTTCCCATTCGGTTGGGATGCAACAGGATCGCCTTTGAGAATGGCCCAGGCTTTCCCTATAGTTTGCGCCGCACGACGATGGATAAAACCATTCTCGGCTATATTATTTTCGGCGCTTTGCCCCTCTGAAAATCCAGCACCGATCCATTCTGTTCCGCTTGATGTGCAATCAAAGCGCACATCGAGCTGATAGATTGTTCCAGGCATTGGCACAAAAGCCAGCGTTGCGGTCGTCACGACACTGCCCTGCACGGTCCCGTCGGCCTTGAACGCCTCCCCGGCCACCCAGGCCGCAGTGCCGACATCCGGCGTGCGGGCGTTGAGGACGGCATTCGGAGATCCATCAAAATTATCCTGAAAAAGGACGGTCTCCCCATACGAAATGCATGACAAAAGCAGGAATCCAAAGGGGAAAATTTTCATGGTTTTATTATCATTTTTTTTATTAAAAAGTCCCTGTCTATAATAGACAGGGACTCAGAATAAGCGTTCATTCCAGATACTTTAGATCATGAAACGACGACGGATAAACAGAATGCCTCCGCCAAAGGCCGCAACCAGCCCCAGCGTGGCCGGTTCCGGAATGACTTGAATGCTACCGGTTCCACTGAAAATAGAGGTTCCGGTTGCTGTATTGAGTTCAGCGGCCGTATACGTACCCTCCGTATTGAATGCGGAGCCATCAACGACCAGGTCGCCGAGGTCAAACGTATAGGTATTACCAGCACCCACTTCAACCTGCGCAAGGGAAGAAGCAACGGTCATTGCACCGCTCCAGTTATCATCAATTCTAATATACCCATTAGTCTGAATGCTAATACTACCCGCTCCAACCGCGCCAGCGTTGGCAAAGATCGCCCGAGTCCGCTCAATATCCCAAACGCCGCCAAAGGTATTACCGGCATTGGCAATCACTAACGAGGAATCCGATGCTCCTAACAAGGTGAAGGGGGCGTTATTCTTCAACGTCAATGTATTAGCGCCGCTGATCGTTGATTCATACCGCGTATTGCGAAAAGCGGTAGTGTCATTCTGGAGGTTTGCCAAATAGCTATCAGCAATCACCGAGATACCGCCGGCCAACGTAGCAAAGTCTGAGCCGGTAGCATTTTGGTTCGGCACAACGCCTCCGCCATTCAAGATCAAGTTGCCGACCGTTACGGTATTGGCTGAACTGGTAGAGCGTATCTGAAGTTGCGCAGCCCCGGACAGCTCGAGAGAATCCCCACCAAAAGATACCGGTGCTGCGGAAGTAGGGCTGTTGAGTCGCGCATTCGCGACGTAATCATTGCCGGCGGTAGGCACTACGGCTCCTGTCCAGGTGGGGCCGGGATTACTCGCATTTATGGTCGAGGTTTGGTTCCAGTCCGCATTGGATCTACTACCATTGGCGTTTACTTGAGTAATAACTGCAGCATGTACAGCCGTTACTCCGGATACCGCAACCAGTGCGGCGATCATTGTTTTTTTCATTTTATTTCTCCTTTGTTTTCTTTCACTAAATGGGAACTGTTGTTCCCGCGATTCATAAACAAATTTTAATTTCCCCTATGAGAGGGGCGGTCATAATATAGGGTATTTTTATTACGGCATCCCTCGATGGGATGCCGCAAAATTTAAATACCCGGTTGCAGATTCTACTGAGCGGATTCCACTTTGTAGAACTGAGCAGGAGCGGTTTCGGAGAATTCCGCTGTCGCCGCGCCTGCTGCATCCGTTGTGATCACATCGCCCGAAAGGGAACCCGTCGTTACGGCCGAAGGCGTAACGGTCGTAAATCCGCCAATGGGCAGGTTTCCGGTTGATTTGATAACGTAGTCCGTGCTTTTCGCCCCAGTAAATGAGAGCGAGGACGTTCCAGCAGGATCAAAGGCGTATGCCGGAATTACACTGCTCACGTCGGCCCCGGGAATGTTCCCGTTCTTTAATTCAAGCACCTGACTGGCGGTCAGCGCATAGTTGTACAGCACAACCTCATCGATACCGCCTTCAAAGTGCTCACCATCGCCCAAGCCGGGCTCGCCCCCCATAAAGAACGGCAGCGCCGATGCATTGTCAATGGAGAGGACGTACGGAGTGTCATTGACCAGCACCCCATTGACATAGAAGGTTGCGTTGGATCCATCGCGAACGAAGGCGACATGCGTCCATACATCTCTAACGATGGTGGCATTGCCGGTATTGAAGTCATAGCCCTCCAACACATCATTCCGGTAGCCTAAGCGTCCACCAGTATCAGGACTGGGGATAATTTTCCCGAAATCGGCATTACCAACCCCGCGGTTGCCCATAATGATGTCATTTGCATTCTCGGAGGTCGACGGGTCCAGCACCCAGCAGGCCCAGGTTTCGCCATTGTCTGCCGTCGGTACCGCCATCGTAACGGACGGATTGACCGAACTGTTCAGACCGTTAAAGCTGAGGTAGCTGGCCCGCTCTGCATCACTGGCCCAGGTCGCGTTTGTAATTACGCCGTCATTGCTACCGGCCGAGTCGACTGCGACGTCGCCCGCGCCATCATCAAATCTCCAGAGGTGAAGCAGTTGAGGCGGCTGAGGCGCAACAAAGATCAACAAGGTGGCTGCAACAGTGTTGCCGTTTCCATCGTCAACCGTAACGGTGAAGGAGTTCGTTCCTTCAATATTGCACACACCGGAGAGTACTCCATTGGAAGCAACATTGAGCCAGGCAGCACCGTCTGTTTTCGCGAAGGTTAATGCGGCGATGTCAGTATCGGCGTCGGTAACATTGTTGGTCAGCGATTGGGACTGCAGCGCGTAGTCTTGACTGAAGACACCGCTAGCCGTCACAACCGGATCCGACGTAAACTGAGGGGGATTCCCCACCGGGTCGACCGTAAGCTGCAAGGTGCCCTGTGCACTGTAAATGCCCGTGGTCGCTTTAACGGTAAACTCAGCGAGTCCCGCTTCGGTCGGCGTGCCGGACAGTGCGCCATTGGGCGCCACCACCAGCCAAGCAGGTCCACCCACTACCGCATAGGACATTGTGTCGCCGAAGTCGTTCGTTGCGCTACCTGCCAGGGTCTGGCCCAGGGCGGCATAGTCCACACCGAACGTGGCATTGGAAGTAACAATCGGATCAGCAATAAATTGCGGAATGTTCGCCGCCAGATTCGGATCGATTAAAATATCACCGGCACCACTGAAGATGGTACTTCCGGTCTCCGTGTTCAGTTCTGCAGCGGTATAACTTCCCGCCGCAACGGGAGAACCGTTGGCCGTCATGCTAATGAGGGCATAGGTAATGCCGGCGCCTACCTCGACTTGCGCGTCGTTGACTACGGTCATGCTCTCGCCGAAGAAGGTTTCATCAATTCTCAAATACGAATCGGCATTAACGTTGAAATTACCCGATCCGACGGAACCCGCGTTGGCAAAGATCGCCCGGGCATACAGAATGTTCCAAGTTCCGGCAAAGGAATTACCCGCATTGGAAACCCTCAAGGAGGCAGCCGTCGGTCCGATGTCGAGATTGTTGATGTTGTTAAGGGCGGCGTTGTTCTGCAACGTCAATGTCGTCGAACTAGAGCCGCTGATCAATGAGGCAAAATCCGCATTACGAGCATTGCCTACGGTATTCTGGATGTTTGCCAAAAAGCTATCCGCAATCACCGAGATATTGCCGTCCAACGTAGCAAAGTCTGAGCCGGTAGTATCTTGGTTCGGCACAACGGTTCCGCCATTCAAGATCAAGCTGTCGATCGTTACGGTATTGGCTGAACTGGTAGAGCGCATCTGAAGTTGCGCCGTAGCCCCGGACAACTCGAGAGAATCCCCCGGAAAAGATACCGGTGTTGCGGACGTCGGGCTGTTGACTCGCGCATTCGCGACGTAATCATTACCGGCGGTAGGCAATACGGCACCTGTCCACGTGGGTCCGGGATTATTCGCATTGAAGGTCGCGGTTTGGTTCCAGTCCGCATCGGATCTAGAGCCGTTTGGGTTTTCTTGAGTAATGGTTGCAGCATGCACAGCCGTTACTCCAGATACCGCAACCAGTGCGGCAATCATTGTTTTTTTCATCTTCATCTCCCATTATGTTTAGTGCTCACGAATTAATCGAACATAAGGAGGCAACTATGCCCTATCTACGTCCTTATCCGATCTATCAAAGTACCATTTGAACATAGTTGGGGATGGAAGCGTCATGACTATGCTTTCAATGTGGGTCGAATTCGCGCCAAAACGCGCATTTTCCGGGGAAATACATGGTCGAATTTGCGCCATATTTATGAAAAACGATAAGAATAGAGCCGTTTTGAGCAGAGGTAGCCCGCAAACACCCTTGAGCGCGAAATCAGATTAACTTATAGATCCGGCGGTTAAATATGGTGGGAATAGCCGCCAAAAGGCGCAAGAAAAGCAAAGGCCTATCCCGCTTAGTTTCCGTTTTAAATGGGTCGCTGTTCGCTCCCAATCAGGTGCTCTTTAGCCTGAATATTTCACAAACAAAGAAGCGTATTTCCTGTTAACTGCTATAA
>CAKZQV010000484.1 GCA_937141895.1 uncultured Verrucomicrobiota bacterium | reverse complement strand
TACCAACAGCAGGCCGTTCGCGATCTGGCATGGAGCTGCTTCGGCCCCAATCTGATCAACGAATTTTCGACTAAAAACATCCAGACCTTGGAAATCGATTTAACGCCGAAACGGCTAGCCTGGCTTCAGGAGCTGGATCAAAATCCAGAGCCGTTACTGGCTTACTTGTCCGAGCTGAAAAGCTGACGACTCGGCCTCTACGTTGAAGCCCTGTGGAAATTATTTCTGATGCACGACCATCATTTGGAACTGCTTGCCCACAATGTCCCGATCCGCACGACCGAACGCATGCTGGGTGAATTGGATGTGGTCTACCGCGAATGGCACTAAGTTTAGAGCGTGCAGATGCAATACAATGTAGAGCATGCGTCCCGCTTGCTTTCTAAGCATACTGTGCGGACAATTGCCTCGTTGGCATCGGCCACCTCCGATATTTACGGGAGTCCCTCTCCAGAAATTTCGAACTAACTGACGGAGTTATTTCCCGCAGAGGCGCAGGATTCGCGGCGCTGCCCAGAAATCGTGCATTACAGTTTGTGCCTGAATGGGACAGAGGCCGGCAGGATGCCGGCGATACGAACCTGGTACCGCCCGCTTCCAGCGGGCTTCCCCGCACGCCGGCTACCCGATTTGATCGGGATAGAAATATTCCTTACCGAGATAATTTTTAAAGGCCACGCCTTCTGCGGTTCGGGTCAGCTGCTCTTTTCCAAGTATTGGAACTTTTCCGCCGCCGCCGGGGGCGTCGATGACGTATTGCGGGACGGCGAGGCCGCAGATGTGGCCGTGTAGGGATTGGATGAGCTCGATCCCTTTATCTACGGTTGTTCTAAAATGCTCCGATCCCTGAACGGGATCGCATTGTAGGAGATAATAAGGTTTCACGTTGATTTCGAGCAGGCCGTAAAAAAGATCTTTCAGTGCTTCCGGGGTATCATTGATACCTTTGAGCAAAACCGTCTGACTGACCATACCGATGCCGTGATCGGAAAGTTTTCTACAGGCTTCCTGGGTTTCGGGTGACAGCTCGTCGGCATGGATAAAATGAAGGCTGAGCCAGACGCGATGTTTCCGAAGGATGGAACACAGGTCGTCGGTAATGCGTTGCGGCAGCACCACGGGAACTTTTGAACCGATACGTACCATGCGGATGTGCGGAATGTTCCGAACCCTGGAAAGCAGTTCATCGAGTACGGAATCGGTCATGGTTAATGGATCACCACCGGAAATGAGAACGTCGCGGATTTCGGTGTGCGCTTCGATGTAGGCAAACGTATCGGCATATTTCTGGAGGGCCGGGCTCTGTTCCGACTGATTCATTGCGGACGGTGGACGAGATGGAACTCGTCCCTCCAGATTCAACTGCGGTTTCCCGACCATACGGGAGCGGGTGCAGTAGCGGCAGTAGGTGGAGCAAAAGGTGGTGGCCAGGAACAGCACTTTGTCCGGATAGGTATGGATGAGGTGCGGGGTCGCGCGATGATCCTCCTCGCCCAGCGGATCGGCCAGTTCGCCAGTGCCGACGTTATTTTCTGCTCCAACGGGAATAACGGTTTTTCGCAGGGCCTCACTGTTACGGGTGAGATTGGCATAATGCGGGGTTACGGCAAAGGAGAGCGGAAGTTCGCCATCAAATACGGCGCGCTCTTCTTCAGTCAGTTCAATGTATTCTTCCAGCTGTTCGCGGGTAGCGATCCGGTTGGCGATCTGCCATTTCCAATCATGGGATATAGATTCCATTTTGATGATTCCTCGCAGAGGCGCGGAGAGCGCGGAGTTTTAAATATATGCTCTGCAGCTCTGCGTCTCTGCGAGGAACATAACTGTAATGTAGCAGACAGTTGACATGATTAAAACGGTCGGCATTATAGGCGGATGTCTACAGAAGAAAACCAGATTGAAGCGCAATTAATACAGGTGCAGGCGGCGATGCTTGAGTGCCTGAAAGATACCAACCTCAGCAAACTGATCCCCGAGAACAAAAATATTCTCGGCAGCGGAAAAATGCTCCGATCGCAGCTGGTGCTTGCGCTGGGCGCGGTGAATGGGATTCCGGAAAAGGAATCGATTAATGCGGCAGCGGCGGTGGACATGATTCATGGCGCGAGTCTGCTGCACGACGATGTCATCGATGGCGGCATGATACGTCGCGGCGCCCCGACCTTCTGGAAAAAATACGGGATTAACGGCGCGATTCTCTTTGGCGACGTGCTGATGTTCAAGGCGCTCTCCCTCTTAGTAGATGTTAACCGCGTGGATTTGCTCAGCGAGCTGATCGACCGCACCGGCGAGGTCTGCCGCTCCGAAGTGGAACAGGAGCTGATCCTGCGCGGATCGCCCGGAACCTGGGAAGAGTGCATGCTGGTGGGGCGGTATAAAACCGGCTCACTTTTCGCATTTGCCGCCGTTGCCGGAGGAAATAAAGAGCCGGAACAGGCCGCCGCCCTGCGCGAAGCCGGTTATATTCTGGGTACCGCTTATCAACTGGCCGATGATGTCCTCGATGCCTCCGGAAATGAAGAGGTTTCCGGAAAAACACTGGGAACGGACGACCAGCGCGGTAAAACCACGGCCATTACGGCCAAAGAGAACGCACCCGAGGATCCGATTGCCTTTATTTTCCACCTCTTGGAAAAAGCGGCGAATCTGCTGAAACCCTGGCCGGAAATACATACGGCGTGGGACACCTTTTTAAAGGTGACTATGGTGCCCGTTTTGGAAAAGCACGTTCACGCATCTGTTGAATAGCAGAGATTAACGACTTTTAAATGAATTGTGAGTACATTTGTAATAATTTTGGCTTTCAGCGACAGAATCAAATCGGTATAGACATACCCATTACACAGAAATCCCCTATATTATAGGTCTTGTTCTCTGGTTAATATTGCGATTCGATAGTTTTTTATCCAAATTGCTTAATGACATTTTATCTGAATAGCGATAGTTTCTCCGCTTTTCAGAAACAGCGTAAGATTTTTTTTGTACAAGAAATCCGAGGAGTGAAAATAGCGTGGCTAACTTCAAAATTAAAAAAGGCTTCGATATCAAGGTGGTCGGTAAACCGACGACGGATGTTGAAGAATATGCGAGCCAGCAGCTTTTCACGGTCTACCCTTCCGAATTTGAAGGGCTGAAGCTTCGTCTTAAGGTTAAGGCAGGCGACACCGTGAAGTGCGGCGACGTATTGTTTGAAAACAAAAAGAACGAAAAGATGCTTTTTCGTTCTCCCTGCAGCGGAACCATCAAGGCCATCAACCTGGGCGCACGTCGTTTTCCGGTTGAGATCCAGATTGAAAAGGATCTGCAGCGTCAGGAAAGCGTTACCTTTGAGAAATATACCCGCGATACCGTGGGCCGGCTTTCTCGCGAACAGGTAATCGATCATCTGCTGAACACCGGCCTTTGGCCGCTGATCAAGCAGCGCCCTTTTAACAAGATTGCTGATCCGGACACTGCGCCGAAAGCGGTCTTTATCAATGCCTGCAACTCCGCGCCTTTCCAGGCGGATTTCAGCATTGTTCTGAAAGGCGATGAAGATGCGTTCCAGACCGGGATCAATGCGCTGGCCAAACTGACCGATGGCAAAGTACACCTTTGCAAATCGGCTGGTTCTGATGTTCCAGACTTTGGAAATACGGAAAGCCACACGTTTGCCGGCAAGCATCCTTCCGGAAACACCAGCGTTCATATTAACCGCATCAGCCCGATTATGCCGCATGATACGGTGTATACGCTGGCCGCTCAGGATGTTGTTTTGATCGGTAAATTGCTCCTCACCGGCGAACTGCCGAAAACCAAAGTGATTGCTTTGGCCGGTCCAGCCGTTAAAGAAGAGTTTCGCAAGTACTATAAGGTGGAACTCGGCGTTTCTCTGGAACCGTTGCTGAGTAAAGCGATTGAAGGAGAAGAAGTCCGTGTCGTTAACGGTAATATTCTCTGGGGCGACAAGCTGAACAGCGACACTTGCGTTCCATTCTACGGTTCTGAGCTGTTCATTCTTGAAGAAGACCGCTCGCGTCACATCATGGGTTGGACGATGCCGGGACTGTTTCAGTACAGCTCGCACCGTGTAAACGTTTCCTCGTTCTTCGGGTTTTCTCATGATTGGAAACTGGGCACGAGCCTGCACGGTTGTCATCGTGCGATGGTCGTCACCGGCTGGATGGATAAATACCAGCCGCTGAATGTCATGACCGATTTCCTGGTACGCGCGGCTCTGGCCCACGATACCGACGAAATGATTCAGCTCGGCATCCTTGAAACCGATCCGGAAGATTTTGCTCTGGCTTCCTTTGTTGATCCGCATAAGACCGATGTCTGCGGCATCATCAAGCGCGGACTGGAAGAGATCGAGGAGGAAGGAATTTAATGAAAGCTCTATTCGATTTTATGGATAAGAACATCGGCCCGCTTTTTGAAAAAGGCGGAAAACTGGAGCGGCTCTATCCGCTCTGGGAAGCCGGTGATACGTTCAACCGCACCCCTGGCGATGTTACTCCGGCTGCACCGCACGTCCGCGACTCCATCGACCAGAAACGTCTGATGATCTTTGTGATCTACGCCCTGATTCCGTGCATTCTGTTCGGCATCTGGAATGCCGGCGACCAGTTCAATATGGCCAACGGCATTGAGAACACCTTTAACGCTAACATGGCGCGCGGTGCACTGATGGTTCTTCCGATCATCTTTGTTTCCTATGCCGTCGGCGGGATCTGGGAAGTGCTCTTTGCTTTGATTCGGCGACACGAGATTAACGAAGGCTTCCTGGTGACGGGGATGCTCTTCCCGTTGACCTTGGCTCCGACCATTCCGCTCTGGCAGGTTGCCGTGGGGATCTCCTTCGGTATCGTGATCGGCAAGGAAATCTTCGGCGGGGTTGGATTCAATATTCTCAACCCGGCCCTGACGGCCCGTGCGTTTCTGTTCTTCGCTTATCCGGCGCAGATTTCAGGCGATAAAGTATGGGTCGGTTCGCTGGCTGAATCCCCTTCCATCGTCAACACCATCCTCGGACATTCCGGCGAATATGTTGACGGCGTAACGCAGGCGACTCCGCTGGCGATTGCCGCCGGTGCTGAAGGTCAGTCTGCGGTTGAAGCACTCAGCGAGGCCGGCTATACGCTGGCCAACATGACCTACGGTACAATACCGGGATCCATCGGATCGACTTCAGTTATTGCGATCCTGATCGGCATGGGCTTTCTGATGCTGACCGGCATTGCCTCCTGGCGTGTAATGCTCAGCGGCATTCTCGGCTGCGCTGTGATGGGACTGCTCTTCAACGTGCTTCCGCTCGACAACGAGTTTGCGACACTGCCCTGGATCTACCATCTGGTTATGGGCGGGTTCCTGTTCGGCATCGTCTTC
>CAKZQV010000483.1 GCA_937141895.1 uncultured Verrucomicrobiota bacterium | reverse complement strand
TGGGCATTTTCTTTATGTTGTCCTGAACAAACGCCATCACTTTTGCATGAGCAAACGTATGGTGAATACAAGGCTTAACGCCGTGCGACACATAATCAGGCCCGCCGTGCAACAAACCATCCGCCGTGCAACGTTTCAGCAGTTCTGCATTTTTAAACGCCGCCGTTCCAAAGGCTGGATTTCGGCCGGCCATCATACTGAACCCGGGCTGACAGCCATCGGACGTCCGACTGCCCCAATAGGTCCATTTCGCCTGTCGTGTTCCCCAGCTATTATCCCAACCCCCATCCGGCAACATAAATTCGAGATGGCTATTCATCGACTCCGTCAGCAGCTCCAACAGTTCTGTATCATTTTCTTCCAGCGCATAAAGCACGGCGCCGTTCAACGACTCTTCCACATTGTACCCGAGATCCACCGGCAAAAGATTTTTGCCGCTACGGTTGTCATGCGGCTTACCTTCACCAAAGAGTAATTTATTGGGCTCCGTGAAATAATTTTTCACGCCTTTGGCAAACTCGCGGCTCCGCTCAATATATTTTTCTTCGTGCAGCACATGACCGATCAGGTTATATCCGTAAACCGACGTCAGGCCATAATTCACATTGGTAAAATCGATCTTGGTAAATTTTTTCCAAAGATACCCTTCCGCCGCAAAACCCAACCGCTCTTTCCATTTTTTAAGAATCTCCGGCGGTAGAATATCGCCGTGATAATGAATGGCTTCCGCCAACGCAATCGCCCCAAAAATGGTCGTACCATGCCACGATTTTGGATGTAGATCATTCGTCCAACGCCCATCCTCGCCCGTCACGTTCTTCGACCACTCCATGACGTTAATCGCCGCATCCAAATATTTTGGTTCACCGGTCGCATGCGCCATATGCATGAATGGATACACCGCATCGGGGCAACGGCCATGAATAATTCCCCGCTCTTTGCAGGCCGGACATTCCAACACGCCATGGAGCTTGGGGTTTGAAGGATCATTCACCTGATGCGCAATCATTCCGTCGCACCACTCTTTTAGAAGAGTATACGTCAGGGCCTCATAATCGCCTGCATGGCCGTCACCTGAGATACTTTTGCATCCGTTCAAAGCCAAGGCCAACCCAGCGGAACCTAACGACATGCTAACTAAAAAGTTTTTCCTATTCATACATCATCTCCATATTTTTTGTAGAGCAACCTGCTTCTGCCTCCCAAAAGAAAATCACAGAAGGTGGATGCAACCCTTTGCTCCGATGTCCTAGTCCACATTACAGTTTTTTATTTAACTCGATGCCACTGATGACCGCATCCTCTTTCAAGGGCACGAAATCAAGAATCAACGCTTCGCCCGCCTCTGCGGTGACAAATGCTTTCAGCTTAACCGCACGAAAAGAGCCATAGTCTCTGGCCAGGCTAATCTGCTCGATTACGGGTTTGCCGTTGATGTTCACGGTGAATTCGCGGTTCTTTGCTTTAGACGGCTTCTTGTCCTCGGATCCATTCAGCTCATACGGAAGAGCCGCCGCTTTTTTTCCGGTCAACTCTGCGAAGTGCAGCGTGACCTCATACATACCGGGCGGCACATCAAAGCGATATTGCTCAATACCCATGCGCTGCGTTTGATAAACTGGATCGCAATTCGTTCCCATAATCGGCTGGCTGGTTCCGTGTTGCTGCCGAGGGGTTCTATTCATTTTATACACCTCACCACCCACATAGCCCCAACTTCCTTCGCTGTATTCCTTTTCCGGCAACCAAGCCTGATCAATTTTATCGTCATAAAAGAAGCGATAGTCGCCGCAGTTTACCGCCAATCCAGCCGCTGGGAAATCATCCAGTTGAATGGGCTGAACGTCGATTTTCACCGTGGCCAAATCTTCGACCGATTGATCCGCCGCTCGCAGCGTGTTGTCGCCATTAATGAAAGGTACATCCCAAATTGCTTTATGTTTCTCGACGGATTTTTTCCCAAGGCTTATGCCGTTATGAAATAGCTCCAACTCCTCCAAATTCGAGAACACCTCAACAGGTATGCTGCATACGCCCTCTCCCACCTTCTCTTCAACACATGCACGGCGAATCCACGTTTTAGCCGCAATGCCAATGTACGGTTTTTTCAGCAGAGCCGCCTGGTAGAACAGAAACGCATCTTTCGGTTTTCGATCAATACCGACCAGCCCCTTGTTGTTGATATTCGGCACCACGTCAACTCGACCAACGGACCCGAAATCCGCAAAATTCCAGACATTCATACCGGCGATGAAAGGGAGATCCGACAGAACCTCAAAATATTGCTCATGGAAACGGGTCGCATATTCGATGGAGAAATCGAACCGCACCGGATTAAGTGCATGCAGGCGCGGATCCGCTCCGGCCCCATACTCCGTAACAATAATTGGTTTATCCGGAATGGCTTCATGAAAACGGGTCATATCGTCACGAAGACCTGAAAATTCGCCTCCGTACCATCCGTTGTAAATATTCCATCCCAGTATCATCGGAAGATCGGTTAGGCCATTATCCTTGTATATATTCAGATTTCCATGATTCGGAATCATCGTATAACGGTACGGATCTTCTTTACGGGTCAACTCTTCGAGCGCGGAAGCAACTTCATAGACCTTTTCAAAATAGACCTTCTGTTTTTCCTTTTCATGTCTAAACTTCGGATGCAACAGCACTTCGTTCATGTAGGCCCAGATAATCAAGCTCGGGTGATTGTAATGCTGCCGCATCATTTCCAAATGAATGTTCAGGCAGTTCTGCTTGAAGGTTTCAGT
>CAKZQV010000482.1 GCA_937141895.1 uncultured Verrucomicrobiota bacterium | reverse complement strand
GCATTGAAATTCAGATTGATCAGGCGCATCAGATGGAGCGGGCGCAGGCGGATATTCTGGCTCTCATCGAGCAGCGTCATCGCAGAGCCAGTGGCGCCTTTGAAATTAGGAACCTGGCGGAGATTCAGGATGCGGTGTCGGAGACGGGCAAAGTAATGTCGCTGCTGCTTTCCAGTATCGCGTCGATTGCGCTGGTCGTCGGTGGCATTGGCATCATGAACATCATGCTGGTTTCGGTAACGGAACGTACCCGCGAGATCGGCCTGCGCAAAGCACTCGGCGCACGCGGGAATGACATTATGATGCAGTTCCTGATTGAAGCCCTGATTATCAGTTTTTTTGGCGGATGTCTGGGTGTTGCGCTTGGGACGGGCGTGGGTTATGCCGCGGAACGGTTTGCCGGAATGCAGGTGCTTTTTACGCAGGGTTCCATCTATATGGCCTTCGGGTTCTCCGCCGTCATCGGCATTCTATTTGGCATCTGGCCCGCGCGTAAAGCGGCGCGGCTAAATCCAATTGATGCGTTGAGATATGAATAATTATCTGGTTTTTTTTAAACTGGAATTAGTTCGCGAGCCCGGCTTTATGAATTTCCAGAATCAGATTATCCATCAGCCGCTCCGTGCATTTTTCGAGTTCGTCAATGTGCGATTTAAACGGAGCCAGTAGACCTAGCAAAAGCTGTTGTCTACGTATGACACCGTCTTCTAATTGGATGGTTGTTTTTTTTCCGGTTCGGGTATTCGTCACCTTGGCCAGCAATCGAAAGGTATCGGTTTCCGTGTTGGGATAAAGGAACAGGGTTAAAGCTGAGAGGGTCATATTTGATGAGCTCTTTTCCTTCTCATTGATTACTGCGGCATAGATTTGAATATCGGTCGTTTTCAATCCGTCAGATACGAGTGAAAACATCCCCGAGCTTTCCAGCTTTCGGATGAGCTGCTCTTCGAGGTAGGCTTGGTTCTGTTGGTCATTATTCGTCCAGGGCTCACCGTTGAGTTTTCCGGAAAATGCGAGATCAACAAAGACCGTTTTTTTATTTAGAACGGTCGGGTAGTCCGGAACGGGGTCCAGTTCTCCCGCTTTGAAAGAAGCTGCACATCCAGTGAGAAATGCCAGCCCAACGGCTAAAGCGATGATATGCAGTTTGTTGAATTTCATTCTGATCTCCCGTGTCATCATAATGCGGTTCGCAAAATCCAGTCGGTCAGAAGTTTAAAGACCGCTGTTTTTTCCGTTTCGTTATGAGGTTCATGGAACAGTCCCGGCAGGATTTCAAGTGTACAATCCGACGAAATGTTAGAGGCAAAGGTCTGCGTTGCCGCGGGGGATGTGATCTTATCCGCCGCGCCATGAATGAACAGGGCCGGCAGTGAAAGTTCCGATGCATGATCCATGCACCACTGACCGGCTTCAAACATTCCGCTGGCCAGCGACGGGGTGATGTGGTGGTGCGTCAGCGGATCGTTACGGTAGATGCGCGCCACATTGATGTCGTGTGAAAGCAGTTGATCATCCACGCCATTTGGAATGGAAGGATTCAACCTGAGCCTGTTGCATAGCTCCAGTATACACAATTTCCATGCGGGCGGTGCAGAAGCCAGCTGAAGCAAGGGCGCAGATACGATGATACCGTTCAGCTTCGTGTTTCGTTTCAACACATAGTCCAGAACGATTAAGCCGCCCAGACTGTGACCATAGAGAAACAAGGGTTTAGATGGAAATGCTGCGCGTGCTTTTTCCAAGGTTTGGAAAAGGTCATCCAGCAATATTCCAAAGGTTGGAACATGCCCGCGTTTGCCTCCTGAATTTCCATGCCCGCGCAGGTCGGTTCCCAGCAGGTTAATTCCGGCCTGGTTGAATGCGGCGGCCACGTGATCATAGCGCCCGAGATGTTCGCCCTGACCATGCACCAGACAGATGACAGCCTCACAGGATTTCTCCGTCGGCCAGCATCGGCCACGGAGTGTGAGTCCATCTGTACTTATAATGTCAAACGTCCGGTTCATGGGAAAGAATCTCAATGCCTTTAGGGATCACGGTTATGGTGGCGGGCGTGGTGCCGAAGAGTTCGCCATCGAGGTCAAGCACCGCGGGCGGTTCACAGCTGACTTCAATGGTCTTTCCGGTGCAATAGCTGACTTCCGGTTCCTCGATGAAGGAGCCGTCCGCGATGCTGGAAAACAGTTTGGTGACCAATTTGAATAAGGGGAGCGGTTGTATAATCGAAATGTTCAGCAGTCCATCGTCCGTCTTGGCACCGGGGGCAATCCGCATACTACCTCCGCCGGCATATTCGGCGTTGCTCGCAATCACCAGAAAAGTGGGGCCGGAAATAATTTTTCCATCAATTGAAATCATCATGTTTCGGGGTTTAAAAGTGATGACTTCCAGCAGGGTGGCCAGGTAGTAGGCGCTGGTAGCGCCGAGTAAACGTTTCATCCAGGGTTTCATCTTCGGGATGGAGGAAAAGCCGGCATTGGCAAATAGGAACACATGACGTTTTTCCGATTCGCGCTCCACGCGAATTAGGTCAAACGCGCGCGATGTTCCTGCCTTTAAAACCGCTATAGATTCTTCCAAGGTTTGGAAGTTGGCGCACCGCGCAATGTCGTTACCCGTTCCGCCCGGAATAATGGCCAGTTTTGAGCGGGGCTCCGGTTGATCCATAATGCCCGAAATTACGTCATCAACGGTTCCGTCACCACCGATAACCACGATCATTTTGCATGCAAGCCCGGCGGCCAGTTTGCGTGCGTCAGCTGGATGTTTTGTAAAAGTTATGTTCGCCGGATCAATCGGATCCGGCCAGAACTTTTGGAATGCGTTCCACACCTTTCGTCCTGTACCGCCATTGGCAGCCGGATTGATGATGTAGTGGGTGTCGTGCATCGATTATTCCGGCCAGTTCCCGGCATTGGAAATGACGGTTTCCAGACATTGGAACGCGGCGGGGGAATCGTTGAGACAGGGGATCATGCGGAAGGATTCGCCGCCGGCTTCCATAAAGGTTTCCCGGCCGCGGATTTCAATTTCTTCGAGCGTTTCGAGGCAGTCGCAAAAAAAGGCCGGGCAGATGACGGCCAAATCTTTAATGCCTCTTTTCGGAAATTCTTCGAGGACCTTGTCGGTGTAGGGCTCCAGCCATTGGTCGCGCCCGAGGCGGGACTGGAAGGCGAGGGTATAGCGGCCTTTTTCAATGCCGGCTTTTTCGACAATCAGCCGGGTGGTTTCAAAGCACTGATGCCGGTAGCAGGTGTTATGAGCCGGAGATGCCATTTGGCAGCAGTCGGATTTCTGCATGCAATGGCTGCCGGTGGGATCGGTCTTTTTGATGTGCCGAACCGGAAGGCCATGGTAGCTGAAGAGAATGTGTTCTTTTACATCTTTCAGCGATTCCGCCAGCGGATTTATCAACTCCGGCATATTGTAGAACGGCGGCGCCACACGAAGTTTGGCGCGACCTTTCAGTACCTTTTTGACCAGCGCGGTACAACCGCCAGTGGTGGCCATGGCATAGTGCGGGAACATTGTGAGCAGACCAATTTCATCCACGCCTTGGGCGAGCAGTTTATCGATGGCGGAAGCCACGGAAGGATTGCGATAGGCCATGCAGACCTCAAGCGGTTCGTCCATGCTGTCATTCAAGCCCAGCGCGAGGTTGTTGCAGGTGTGGATGAGCGGTGATCCGTTTTCGGTCCAAATGGCCTTATAGGCTTCGGCCGATTCGGCCGGACGTTTGGGCAAAATGGCCCAGTGAACCAGCGCATAGCGAAGGGGAAAGGGCATGTCTATGACATAGGGATCCATCAGGAATTCTTTGAGATAGATCCGCAGAGCTTCTTCGGTCGTGTCGTCCGGCGAACCGGTGTTCATGAGTAAAAATCCACGTTTCATATTAATCTTAACTACGAAGACACGAAGAGCGCAAAGCTCCTATGACTTCGAGTCCTTTGTGTCCTTGTGGTTTGAAATGAGCTCCGCCACGCGCAGGCCGGAGAGGATGGAGTTGGAAACGGAAATTCCATCGCGGTAGTGTCCCGCAAAGTGGATGCCTTTATAATTCGTTTCAATGTCTTTCATGTGGTTCAGGAACCTTTCATATCCAACGTTGTACTGCGGAATTGCTTTTGGCCAGACCGTGGTGTGCACAAACTCCGGTCCACCATTAATTCCGAGCAGTTCGTGAAGGTCGTCCAAAACTTTCACGAGCATTTCATCTTTATCCATCAGGGCTCGTTCGGGGGCCCTTGCACCGCCGACGAATACCGTCAGCAGGGCCATGCCGCCGGGTGCGCGTTCCGGGAAAATGGAGGAGGGAAACAGGGCGCCGAGCGAAAATTTATTTTCCACCTCGGGAATCAGCATGCCGAAGCCGTCGAGCGAATGCAGGATGGAGTTGAGATCAACACCCAGCGACAAGCTGGTTACCGCCGGGTATTCAATTTCATCAAACAAATCGAGATCGAATGGAGTATTCAGCTCCGGCATTTTATGGCCGGGGATGGCCAGAATGACATTGGTGAACTCTTCACGATTTACCATCCAGATGCCTTCATCCATCATCTGGATGGATTCGACCGGGGTGTTGAGGTGCACGCGATAGCTCAGTTTTTCGGCGAGCCGCAAGGGCAGCACTTCCATGCCATCGTCAAAGGTGTACATCCGCGCTTCATGGACATTTTTTTCGGCCCGTTTTTTGCGTTCCTTGGCGCCCTTCATCGCACCCTTGATCAGAGAACCGTATTTTTTTTCCAGGGCAAAAAGTTTGGGGAAAGCGTGGGCGGTGGAGAGCTTTTTAGGATCACCGGCGTAGACCCCGCTCACAAACGGGTTGATGGCATAGTCGAGAATTTCCTTCCCGACGCGACGTTGGACGAAGTCGGCCAGGCTCTCCTGTTTGTCCACCAACGGTTTAATGAAGGGCTCTTTGAGGAGCCGCAGCTTGGCTTTGGTGCTGAACACCTCGGAGGTTAAAAACGCAGATGGCGAGGTGGGCAGGGCTACGGGTTTTCCGTCGCGTACAATAAACCGTTTTTGCGCGGTGAGATTGGCCGCGACTTTATTGCCCTCGATTCCGAGGCGAATAATCAGTTTTCCAATGTCGGGATGAGTTTCCAGAATCGAATTGGGGCCGCACTCCACGAGATAATCGTCTTTTTGAAGGGTGGAAATACACCCGCCTACCCGGCCCGAGGCTTCGAAGACCGTACACTCGATGCCTTTTTCCTGAAGTTCAAATGCTGCGGCCAGTCCCGTAATGCCACCGCCAATAATCGCTACCTTTTTCATGTGGTTAATCTAACGGCCGAAGGGACGGACTACGAACATTTTTAAACGGTTTGGGAATAGCGGCCTTTTCGCTGTTCGGTTTGTAGGTAGGCGTCGAAGCGCATGGCGATGATGCGAACGAAAAGTCGTCCCAGTTCGGTGACGCGCAGTCCGTGTGCTTCGCGCAGCAGGAGCCCGTCTTCTTCGAGGTCGCTGAGCGATGCGATGTCTTTTTTAAAGTAGTCCGCGAAATCAAGGCCGAGTTCTTCGGAGAGTTGTGCATAGTCCACATAGAGATTGCACATAATATTCATGATGGCATGGTAGCGGATTTTATCATCGTCAGTCATGCGATAGTCACGGATCACCGGAAGCTTCCCGGCATCGAGGGATGCATAGTAGGCTTTAATCTCTTTGGCATTTTGGAAATAGGTTCCCGCTGCGTGAGAAATGGACGACATGCCGAAGCCGTGGAGGTCGACGCCTTTGTGCGTGCTGTAGCCTTGGAAATTGCGTTGCAGGGTTCCATTCGAGAGTGCCTGCGCCATGGCATCGTCCGGTTTGGCAAAATGATCCATGCCAATGTAGACATAGCCTGCACCGGTCAGGGTTTCGATGGTTAGCTGCAGCAGGCGCATTTTCAATTCG
>CAKZQV010000481.1 GCA_937141895.1 uncultured Verrucomicrobiota bacterium | reverse complement strand
AGCCGCCTTCGATGAAGAAATCTATTTTCCAAAACCTTCAAACAGAGAACAGCGCCAGATAATCGAACGCTTAAGCCATTCAAATGGAGTTCTTGTTCAAGGTCCTCCAGGGACGGGAAAATCACACACTATTGCCAATTTGATTTGTCATCTGCTTGCTTCTGGGAAAAGGATTCTTGTTACGGCTAAAACGCCGCGGGCGTTACAGGTTATTGAGCGCCAGCTTCCTCCGCACATGCGGCCGCTTTGCGTTAATCTGCTCGGTGGCGGGACAGAAGAACGACAGGCATTGGAAAATAGCATGGGAGCCGTGCTGCGGAAAACGCAGACATGGAATTCTTCTGACAGTAAAGCGCGGCAGGCGGATATGACCGATAGGCTTCAAAGCTTGCGGGAAGAAAAAGCAGTTCTTGAGAAACGTATTTGCGCCATTCGAGAATCGGAGACTCACGACCAGACTATTGTTGATGGGTGTTATCGCGGAACCGCCATTCAAATCGTTCGGCAGGTTCTGGGCGAAAAACCGAGCTACAGTTGGCTAACTGATAAAGTCCATTTTGAAACAGCGTGTCCGCTGGATGCTCCAGCTCTTACTGCCTTGTTAAACGGGCTGCGAAAACTGAGCGAAGAGAAGCGCATGGAATTGGCAAAAATCTGGCCAGAAAATTTGCCAGACGAGTTCGAAGTCAAAGCTCTTTTCTCGGCGGAAAAGTCTCTTATGCAGGATGTCGATAACCTTGCTTCGTCTGTCAACCAGTCGTTTTTTGAGCAATTGGATCATCAGAATAATTTCTCGCCCGATTCTGTATTGAAAGAGCTTTCGACCCTGCAAGACATCTTACGTAGCCTGCGGTCTCTTCCATATGGGTGGGTCGAAACTGCGATTAGAGAAGTCACGTCTGGTCATGAAACAGTATGGAAAGAAATTCATTCTTCATCGGAAACGAGTTTAGCAGCAATTGCTGATTTTATAGATGCCGCAGATCGTGCCGACTTGGGTTTGCCGGGCGATTTGGACAAAAAGCAGATTTTGGCAGATGCCGAAAAACTCCACGCCATCCTTGCTGACGGGAGCCGTCTTGGTTGGGGCCCGTTTTGTTCATCGGCGGTACGTCCCTTGCGATACATCGCGAAGAAAATATCCGTCAATGGTCAGATGTGTAAAAGTATCGAAAGCCTTGACCTACTGGTCAAATCTTTGCGCGTTGTTTTGGAGATGGATGCTTTATGGAGTTTGTGGCGCGGAAAGGTGTCTTCGGTAAACGGGCCGTACAAACTTCAGTATCATGAAATCAAGGCTCATGTGGACGCATTGGCGCAGGTGCTTGTTGCACGAAAACAGATGTACAGTTGCCAATCTGCAATTTATGGCTGGTTCAGTGAAATCCCGATTGCATGGGACAATAAGGAATTGCTGTCATCACTGGTTCAGTCTTGTCGGATGGCTTTAGCAAAAGCCGCCTTGCAGGAAAAGTCCGCCAAAATTAAGACGATATTTATTCCAGTAAGAGAGCTTTCGTCAAATTTAGAGAGCCATCCGGTTGTGAGTGAAATTTTGCAGGTTGTTCAGGATCGGAATATTGACCGTTACAATCAATGCTCCAGACAAATTGAAGAATTGAACCGGTCAAAATCTCACATGACCGAAACCGATTCCGCTTTTGAAAAGCTCGCCAACGCCGTGCCGGAGTTTTCAGAGAGTCTGCAAGAGACCGCCGCGGATGCCGAGTGGGAGAATCGCTTGAGTAATTTTTCCAAAGCGTGGAATTGGGCGAGAGCGCGATGCTGGATTGAGGATTACATTAACAAAGAAGATCTCGCCAGTTTGAACAGTCGGCTCAGTCAAGTGGATGGGGACATTAATGATACACTTGAAAAACTATCTGCAGAAAAAGCTTGGGCATTCTGTTTCTCGCGAATGACAGAAAGTCATCGGCGACACATGGAGGCTTGGCAACAGCACATTAAAAAACTTGGCAAAGGGACGGGGAAACATGCTCCGTTCCATAGACGGGAAGCCCAGGAAAATCTAAATGAATGTCGCGAAGCTGTTCCTGCCTGGGTTATGCCTTTGCATCGAGTGTGGGATACTGTTTCGCCTGCTCCAGGAATGTTTGATGTGATTGTTGTGGATGAGGCCTCTCAGTGTGGTCTGGAATCTTTGCCGCTTTTTTATATGGCCAAAAAGATACTTGTGGTTGGTGACGATAAACAGATCAGTCCAGCAGCGGTTGGCGTTCCTCGGGGTTCGGTGCACCGCCTGATGGAGGAATTCTTGTATGACTTCAAATTTAAAACAAATGCATTTGATGTAACTACCAGCTTGTTTGATCAGGCCAAACTTCGCTACAGCACTCATAAAGTTGTTTTGCGCGAACATTTTCGATGTATGCCGGAGATCATCCGTTTCAGCAACAACCTTTGCTACACCAGCGATCCTTTAATTCCCCTGCGCCAGTACGGGGCGGATAGGCTCAAGCCTTTGAAAAAAAGTTTTGTTAAGGGTGGGTATCGTGAGGGCCGAAACAATCGGGTCATCAACCGGCCGGAAGCAGAGGCTATTGTAGAAACAATTGTCGAGCTTTGCGCTGATCCCAAATATGAAGACAAAACAATGGGTGTCGTTATTCTTCAAGGGGAGGCGCAGGCGCAACAGATTGAAATGAAGCTTCTCGAAAGGCTGGGCGCAGATGAGATCGAGCGCCGCAGGTTGATTTGCGGGAACCCATACAGTTTTCAGGGGGATGAGCGGGATGTTATTTTCTTATCTATGGTGGCCGCTCCCAATGAAAGAATCGGTGCGTATTCAAAGGCATCGGATGAACAGCGATTTAACGTCGCTGCCAGTCGCGCTAAAGATCAGATGTGGTTGTTCCATTCGGCAACTCGGAATGATCTGAGCCAGAGATGTTGTCGCTCGAAGTTGTTGGCATTTTTTGAAGGCACAAGGGCTGATCCAATCCAAGGTGTCGAATATGCCGAGCTGGAAAAGCAGGTTTTTGATAGCAACAGGACCGTTGTAAAAGCTCCGCACCCATTTGATAGCTGGTTTGAAGTTGATGTCGCGTTGGAGCTGGCGCGAAAAAAATATCTGGTCATTCCGCAGTTTGAGGTGGCTGGGAAGTTTATTGATTTGGTTGTAGACGGCGGCGGTTCCCGTCTAGCCGTTGAGTGCGATGGCGATGCCTTTCATGCTGCTGAGCACTATGTTCAGGATATGGAACGGCAAAAAATTCTTGAGCGGTGTGGCTGGCCGTTCTTCAGGATTCGGGAATCGGAGTTTTATGCTGACAAAGAGCAGGTTCTTTCCAAGCTTTGGAATGTTCTGGATCAGCGAGGTATTTTGCCGGTTGATACCATACAAGATATGGAGGATTCGCTTAAAGAAGACCTCTCTAATGATACAGACGATTTATTTGAAGATCCCGAATCAACTACAGCAGACGAGCCCGGCAAGTCAGCGTATGCCGATAAATCTAATCTGTGTGGCCCGGCAGATATCCACGAGGCAATGGAGATGCCGTATCGCGATCTGCGCGATGCAATTATCGCCACATTACAACGCCGGCCAAATCAATCATGTGTAAAAGATTCAATCGTTAAGTTTTTGCTTCAGTATCTTGAGATTATTTCCCGAGGAAAGCCACGCGAAGCATTTGCTTATAAGGTCGATCAGGCTCTGGTTAAGATGAGTAAAAAAGGCATCATAAAAATATACACCGCGACCAATGAACGGGTCAAACTGGTCGATGAACCGTACCTCAGCATAGCTCTTGGGAAGGATCTTGTGGGTTAGCCGTGGAATTCGTCTCATATTCTGATGAAAGCCATGTGACTGCTCATCGATATCGTAGCATTTCGATGTTTTCTTTTCCTGTTCTACATATTGATGAAATCGAGCAACGATTAATCAATGACCTTTCATCCTCGAACGTATCCGAGTTCAAGTGGAAAAAGCTCGATGGAGCCAAGTATAGGCACTGTGCTCAGAAGCTTGTAGATACTGTGATCTATGCAGTACGCAAGTTGGACGCAAGAGTGGATACGATTATTTGGGACACTCATGACAAGCGGCATACAATTAAGAATCGGGACGACGGTGCAAATTTCGAGCGTATGTTCTTCCACCTGCACGGCACATCATTTCGAAGACGTGAAAAAAAGGCCCGGTGGCGCGTTCACACTGATGAGCGTATGGGAGTGGATTGGATCACTATCCGCCAGTGTCTCGGAGCAACCGGGCGTCGGAAGGAATTGGTTCGTTCTCCGCTCTTCGGAGACTTCTTTTCCGACTCACATTACAGCATATCTGACTTTATCGAGATTGATTCAAAAAATACGCCGTGTTGCCAAGTTGCCGATCTGTTTGCAGGCATAGCTGTTTTTTCTCGCGTGAACCACGAACTTTTTTGGAAATGGCATGCCCAGCAAACACCTAACTTAGGGATAATTCCTGACGAAGATTTTAATCTAAGTCGGAGCGATACAGAAAGATTCCCGGTGCTCAACCATTTAAACTGCCTCAGCAAGAGATATTCTTTGGGCGTCAGCTTGAAAGGCAGAGGAGGGCTGCATACGTATGACCCCAAAAACCCTCTTAATTTCTGGCTATATCACCCTCAACATGAGGCCGATCAGGCACCGACAAAATAGCAAGAAGAAAAAGGTAAACCAATCAGCCCGCGATTTTTAATATTGTATAGATGGCGTGTCATTCTTTCAGTGAGCTCTCACTTTTTTTACCTATGCAATTTGGCCAATCATCGCTTTTGTGCCGATTGTTTTCCCATTGGAGATGCTGAAGGTTTTAGCGAGAATACCCTATAAGACGTAATTACCAAATTGGAGCCCGATTTATTCCTGACCGTTAAAGGGAGCCGCCCCAATTGGAGCGGCTATCATTTACCTATTTTTTGCGCCGGTTGTACGGCGACTGGTTTGTTGGTTTTAGTGAAACACCCATTTCACTAGCCTTAGATTGTACTGCCCCTGGCGTTCGCCCCAGCTTCAATCCCATGACACGTGTTGGTGTATTTTCTCGCGCCAGTTGCCTCAGTTGACGCTCATCTGAACCCGACCACTGCTTACCGGAATTTCTCGTCGATTTAGTCATTATCATTCACCTCATCGCTTCGAGTTGCCAATACAATGAGCACAATTGTCATACCCATTTCGATGAGCCTCACTCAACGTATCCGGAATGAATCGTACTGCGTGTTTGTTCGCCAATATCTTGTCGATCTGGCAACTGGTTTTTTCATTGTGCAAGTTGTGCACTTCCTTGGTGTTTTTATTTCCAAGGTACTGCTTACCTGCTCGCGTGGATGTGTCTGATACGGACATAAGAATGCCCCTTTCTCCGCAAATGCGGATTATGCTTTACAACAAGGAGACCGTCCGTAATATCCGTCGCTCATTACACGTTGGTAGACGGATAGTCTCCAGCTAAGCCGGTGGGGTTTTCCCCATCCGGCACCCTTTTCACCTGAAAAAAGTGTTATCCCTAAAGCACTGACTGTGCCGAATATAGGCACTATATGTAAGCTATTGCAGGGGAGCAATTAGAGATTTATTCATTAAAAAAATACAATATGTTGTGTGGCAAGATGTCGCGAAAACACAATATAGTGTGGCGCACATGAGTCGAAATGTCGCAAATCATTAGTTTTCCAGTAATATATACGGCATAAAAACACACTCGCCGAATCATGCGTCTGGAGCCAATATTACTGATTGGAGGTAGCCATGAATGTATCTACAATTAATGAGCAAATCATTGCCGCTTCGCTGCCGTCTCTTCGAGCCAGCCTCACTTCGTGTCTGTCGGTTTTCACGGCAGACGATCAGGCAAAGGTCCAGGCCCTGGATATTCTGCAGGGGAAGGAAACGAAACAGGCTCTCAGCGGACCGTTGTTACTTGGCATGGGTGAGGCCGCCGAGTTGCTGGGGGTAAGTCGGGCAACGCTATGGCGTATGATACAGGCCGGTGTTTTGGAGAAGGTGGAAATTTACGCAAACTCTTTCCGACTTCGTATGTCCGATATATATGAGTTGGCTGCGAAAAAGCGGGAGGTGAAAACCTCAATTATGGATCACTCGTAACCAGTATCTAGAGTTTTTCCAGCACATATTTTTCGAGCCAGACCGGAACATGGTCGCCTTTGAGGGAGAGTATTTTGTCGGTTTGCGCTGATTTCGGGTCAGCAAACGGCAGTAAAATATAAACTTTACCTCCAGGGGCCTTTTTTACTCCATATTTTGGAAAACTCGATGTCGGACAACTGAACTTCCACCATGGGCCTGAAGAACTTGTGCAGCTTTTTAACCACCTCGTCAAAGTTGGTCGGGGCAGTTTGTTTTAATCCCTGTTTGCGAACAAAGGCGGCCCATTGGATTTGTTTATCCGCGGATTGGGTAAATTCTTCCGAAAAGAAGTGATCATCCAGACTGAATGGCGTATTCCGATGCAAAAAGGTGGCGACGCAGGCCTTCTGCAGTTCGGCTCCGTTGATATCTTCGTGCTGAATAATATTCCAGATATCGTAAAAGTCCTTCATCCGGCTGCTCAACTCGCCCAGCTTGATCATGGCCTGAAATTTTTCAGCAATGACGGTGAGCTGGTGATAACACCGTAGCTCAGGTGCGGGAAAGTCGAGTAGCGTCGGCATTTGGGTGACTATGTCGCCCGGCACCAAAGCATCTCCGAATCCGATATCAATTTGAATCGGGATGCGACTTTTTTCGAGCAGGGCAAAGGTGCGTATACGGACGCCTTCATAGTCTGCATCTTCTTTGATGCGCTGAGCTTTGATATTTTTTGTTTCGAATTCAAGTCCGTCGTTTTCAACTTCGACTGAGCAGACGGCCCGGATGATCTGTTCGAGATGATCCGGGGAATTGTTGGTGAAACCTAAAAGATCAATGTCCATGGTGGTACGCCGCTCGTATTCCGGTTCCCAAACCATAAAGAGCAGTGCGCCTTTGAGCACAAAACGGTCGGCGTAGTCTGATTTTGAAAGACGGTAGAGAAGGCGCTCCATCCCATAGAACTGCAGCACTTCATTATAAACTTGGCCGGTTTCCTTTGCTTTGTTTTGAAGACGGGCCTTAACCGATGCGGCCATACTGGAGGGACTCATACTGATGCCTCCAGATAGGGGCGCATGATGTTGGAAACGCGGCATATTTTTGCATAGTGCATAAGCTTGTTGGTGTCGAAGCGTTTGCGCTCCCGATAAAATTTAAGGGCTTCCAGAACGACATCCATTCCAATCTTGTTCCGGTATTTAAAACAGTCAGCCAGGGTTTTTTCGGCGCTGTACACTTTGATGACAAAGTCTTCCATTTGCCGGGTTTCGATTCCTTCGGAATATGCACCTCCTGAAAACCTATGAACTGAAAGCGGGGGATGCTGGGCTATGGGAATTCTGCTTGCCCTGGGCATAGCGATGAATACCTGCCTCGGGATTTCGGTGGTGATTTCGTGTATTGAGAGTGCTGATATTAGGCAAAGAACAGCATGTGGATATTTAATGCTCACGGAAATAAGGTCCGGATCGGAAACGGCTGGCAGG
>CAKZQV010000480.1 GCA_937141895.1 uncultured Verrucomicrobiota bacterium | reverse complement strand
GCGCGGAGGCGCAGGGAGCGCTGGGAAAGCAACTCTGCACCTGTTCCGTGAAATCCGTGGTAAAAAATCCCTCCCTGCGTACTCTGCGTCTCTGCGGGAGAATATCTCTGCTCTACGGGTTTTTTCTGCTCTACGGGTGAGGGGTCATAAAACCCGTGCGTACTGTTTTTTTCACGACAGAGGGCACATGCTGCCCCGCCTTCAATTCCAAATGGCCATCGCCAGACTTCAAACGAATATGCCCCCTTTCAACAAACAGCGCCTGGAAGGTTTCTTCCATGGCCTGCAACCTCATCGACTCGACTACTTCAACTGAAGCGCGTAGCGCGAAACGCGCGCTCACGCTTCTTCTTTTTCGGCGGTGTAGCTGCCATAGGAATGGTAGGAATTATAATGATGGTATTGATTGGAGTAGGTGTGGTGACGGCGGATGCGGACGTTGTCGAGCACGACCCCGATGACGTTGGTGTTGACGGATTCGATCCGTTCGGCGGTGTGGCGTAGGATGCGCTTGCGGGTGTATTCGGGTTTGGCCGTGAGGATGACCCCGTCGACCTGGTCGGCAATGCCCTGGGAATCGCCGACGACACCGAGCGGCGGGGAGTCGATGATGATGCATTCATAGTTTTCCCGTGCCCAGTGGATCAGTTTTTCGATGCCTTCCCCGCCGATGAGTTCTGAGGGGCTGATGCTATCGGACGCCTGACTGGCGATGACATCGAGATGTTCGATCCCGCCGTTAAACGGAAGGGTGGCAAATTCATCGTAGGTCTTCTTTTCCAGCAGGTGCATGAGGGAGTTGACCTCACGCCCTTCCGCAAAGATTTTCTTGAGGCGCGGGCGGCGCAGGTCGCAGTCAATGAGCAGGGTTTTGCGTCCGCTCTGCGCCATGGAGATGGCGAGGTTGGAGGCGGTGACGGTTTTGCCTTCGGCGGGCTGGGTGCTGGTGATCAGCAGGACCTGATAGCGTTCTTTGGCCTCTTTGTAGGTGAGCATGACGCGCAAGCTGGCAAAGGTTTCGGTGACGTGGCTGAATTTATCCTGCATACAGAGTTTGGCGAGTTTTGGGCGGTCCGCATCTTTCTGCTGGGGAATGAGCGCCAGCATGGGCAGGCCCATTTTTTCGATATCCTTGATGCCGGTGACTTTGTCTTCCATCAGTTCAAGGATCCAGGCCAGGCCGTAGCCCAGTGCACCGCCCATCAGCAGGGCCAGAGCGAGGATCCGCAGTTTGCGGGGCGATACCGGGTATTTAGGCAGCTCCGCAGCCTGCAGCAGTTTCAGCACGGCGGTGTTTTCGTCGGCGGCCATGCGGGATTCTTCAATCCGTGAAAGCACGGAGCGGTAGGCGGTATCGGCGGCCTCTTTCTCGCGGGTCAGCGTATTGAGACGACCTTCGGCATTGACGATTTTCAGCTCCAGATCGCTGATCATCTTTTTTTCCTTATCGATGCGGCGAACCTGCTGGATGACCTGCTGTTCGAGCACCTTGGTGGAGTTTTCCGCACTGCGGATCAGGGCGCCGAGATAACCATCGAGCCGGTTGCGGGTCTGTCGCACGGCAGCATTGGCCTCTTTCACGGAGGCATGTGCTTCGGTGTAGCGTTCCAGCAGCCGGGCCAGCTCGAGCTTGGCATTCCACCACTCGACGTAAGCCGATTTCAGTTCCTCAGCTTTCGGGATGACGTTCAACACGGTTTCGGCGGCTTCGGGTTCGGTTTCCAGTTTGGCCAGATGCCGCACCAGCTCGCGGTTGGCGATTAATTGGCTTTCGAGGGTGACCATCGATTCATTGAGCTGAATCATGGTCTCCTCCGCCACCCGTTTGCTGCTGCGCAGGGCATCGAGGGAGACATCGGTGCGATAGGCCACCAACGCTTTTTCGGCTTTATTCAGTGCCGTTTCCTGCTCCTTGGCCTGTTCTTTCAGCCATTGGACCGCATTGTCGGACGAGGCCTTATTCTCTTCGATCATCATGTGGGCTGCGCGGTCGGCATAGAGATTGGCCAGTTCCTGCGCCTGTTCCGGATCGGGCGATTTTACGCTGACCTCCACCACATAGGATTTTCGCTGCACCGACCAGTCGGTGTGGTCTTCGATCAGCGCCACCAGCGACTCCACGGTATTCGTATTTTCGGGGTGGTTGGCCAGATATTGCTCGGCAACGCGCTGCCGCATGCTGTTGGACTGAAATTTGGTCAGGCGCGTGTTAAAAATCATGTCGGTGTCCAGTCGACTGCCCTGTTCTTCGATGACGGCACTCTCTTTGACGAGACGGGGTTTCCGAACGCTCATTTCCATCAGGGCACTGGCCTGATAGATCGGCGTGGCGAGTTTGACAAAGAGAATTGCCAGCCCTGCCATCAGCAGGGTCACCAGCAGTATGGTTTTCCAGCGGCGCAGCCCGATCTGCACCAGACGCATCAGGTCGATCCCCTCTTCGTCTTCGCCGTCATAGGCCCCCTGCCCATAATAGACTGGATTTCCGCCGTAGGGATTCCCGCCATACGGGTCGTTGCCATAGGGCGCGCCACGGAATTCGTTTTCGTTAGGATTTCGTTTTTTCATAGTTCGTTTGGGGGGCTCTGCCGGAGCCCGTTTCCGGTTAAGATTATGTGCGAGCCGCACTCGCCATCAGGGCGCGCTGCCGCCCTCGGTCGATCAGCGTTTCGCTGAAACCTTCCTGATGTGCGTTTCTGTTTGTATTTTTTTTCATCAACAAATGGTCAGTCGAACTGAGCAGGTGTTTCTGTTCGTCGGTCAGGGGGTCGAGACCGCCGTTTTTATTGATCGGCCGGCGAGCATCGGAATAATCGCCAG
>CAKZQV010000479.1 GCA_937141895.1 uncultured Verrucomicrobiota bacterium | reverse complement strand
GTGGTCATTCTCGCCGGTGAAATCCTGCCCAAAGCCATCAGTATTTCATTTCCCGAAAAAATCGTGAAACTCAATTCGCCGGTGCTGCGAGGGTGGTTTCATTTTATGGGGCCGGTTCGGTTCGTTCTTGAGGTCATCACCCGGAAAATGGAGCCGGCTGAGGATCACGACAACCGGATTGATGCCAACGAGCTGAAAATGCTGCTCGAAGCGACGCACCACGATCCAACCTTTGGAAAACAGGAAAAGGCGATCGTGGAGGATATTGTAAATCTGCCCGAAATCCGATTGCGCGAAATTATGGTGCCCCGGGTGGAACAGTTGTTTCGCCGCGCCGACTCCCCGGCCGGGGAAGCGCTGGCCGAAGCGGCCGAGCGAGAACTCGAGCTGATTCCGATTTATGAGGAGGACGAGGATAATATTGTCGGGATCGTGGAAGTTCGCGACCTTTTCGTGAATACAGATCCCGAAAAACCGCTTGTTCACTTTTTGCGGCCCGTACAGTTTGTGCCTGAAACCCGGCGTGCGGATGCGATGTTGCGTGAATTTCTTGCCGACGGACTGCGGATGGTCTGCGTGGTGGACGAATACGGCGGGCTGGCAGGTACCGTTGTTATGGAGGATTTGCTCGAAGAAGTGGTCGGCGAATTCGATGCCACGGAAGCCCCCTCGGTCGAACAGTTGGGCGAAACAACCTACCGGTTGCAGGGCAATCTCGGTATTCGCGAATGGCGCGGCCTGTTTGTCGGGTTTCTGCCGGATGAAGTGATGCGCGACCTCGCCCTGGATACGCTCAGCGGTCTGGTGGTGTCGCTTTTGAAACGCATGCCCCAAACGGGCGATATGGTGCGGGTCGGGAATTTGCGATTTACCGCGGAACGGGTGCGTTCCAATCGGATCGAAACGGTGGTTCTTGAGCTGGTTTCCGAAACAGAAAACGGCGAGGAGCAAACCTCGTGACCGCGCTCCTCATCATTGCTATTTCGTTCCTGTTTTCGGCCCTTTTTTCCGGCATTGAGACGGGCGGGTATATGCTGAACCGCCTTCGCCTACGCCAGCGCAAACGGGAGCGACGGCGCTCGGCCATCATTCTCGATTCGGTGCTGCGCTATCCTTATATCTTTATTTATACGGTTCTGATCGGAAACAACATTGCGGTGTACATGGTCTCCAAGGCGACCACCGACCTTTATTTGGGTGCCGGCCTCAGCGCTGGAGGAATGTTATTGGGCTTTATTCCATGGAATGCAGAAACGGCTGCCACGCTGACGCTGATGTTTCCCCTGTTCCTGCTCGCCGAGGTCGGGCCGAAAAACCTGTTTAGGAAAAAAGCCGATAACCTGATGTATAAAGTGGCTCCACTCATGCAGCTGCTGGTGTGGATTTTACTGCCCGTGACCTGGCCGCTGAAACAGCTCTTCCGAGCGTTGACCCACGGGAGCTCCAGCAGTGCCGGGCGCGATCTTCACCGACTTTCCCCAGACGCACTGAAGGAATATTTTTCGACCAGCGAGAAGGAGGGTATCATTACCTCCGACCAAGGCCGCATGATGGATAATGTGACGGAGATGCACAGTGTTCCGGTCCGGATGCTGATGTCGCCGTTTAAAAAAGTTCCCGTGCTTCCGGATACGGCGACCGTCGGAGATTTTAAACAACTGATTGCCCGGCGCGATATTACGGATGCGGTCCTGATGCACCGACACATGGCCGTGGGTATGGTCTCGATGTTTTCGCTGATCAACCGCAACCTACCCGCCGATCAACCCCTTAAGCCCTATGCCGGGGATCTCCTGAAAATTGAAGAACAACGAAGCCTGAAGTCGGCCTTTTACCGGTTGCGTAAGCATCCGTGGCATCGCGCAGTAGTCACCGATTCGCGTGGACATCCCGTCGGTTTTATCCGCCTCGAAGACATTGCGCGGTATATCGCGAAGAAATAAAAAGTTCCGGGAGCGTCGATCTCCAGATCGGTATCAGGCACCTGAGATTCCGCACCAGGGCCACGTTATTTTTCCAATTTTTCAATCGGGAGCCAGTCGAGGACGCGCTGGATCTGGGTGTCCCAATAGCCCCATTCATGCGTCCCGGCGGATTCTTCGCTCGTGAGATAGAGGCCTTTTTCGGCGGCGGCTTCCCGGAATTTTACCGTGTCGGGATAGAGCCAGTCATCGAGCCCGCAGCAGACATAGTATTCCGTTTCGGGAACCGTTTCTATGCGTTCGATCTGATGCAATAGATCATTTCCAGAGCCTGGAACACGGCCCACGGCATCAAATACGGCGCGGAAGGTTCGGAGCTTGGCGTCGTTCCAGTCGTCATGAATGTGCGAGGCAATATCGAGCGCGCCAGAAAGCGACGCGGCATGTGAAAAAAGGTCGGGTCGGCCGAGGGCCAGTTTCATGGCGCCGTAGCCGCCCATGGAATTTCCGGCCACGAAGGTTTTTTTCCAATCATTGGAAACGCGGAACCATTGCTGAATCCGTTCCGGAAGCTCTTCGGCAAAGAGTTTCCAATAGTCGGAACCGTGGGCCATGTCGCAGTAAAAACTTTTGTGGGCGTCCGGCATGACCACGACGAGGTTATAGTCCATCACGTAGCGTTCAATCGAGGAGCGTCGGATCCACGAGGTATGGTCGCCCGAGAGGCCGTGGAGCAGATAGAGCACGGCGGGCGCTTTCTGCCAGGCGTCTTGTCGTTCGGGGAGGATGATGTTGGCGCCCATGGAGAGTTCGAGCACGCGGGAGTAAAACCGTATTTCAAGCAGAGCCATAATGGAGTCCTAAAGGGGTTGTTCGGCATCATCCGGCTGACGGATGGCCACAAGTACATCGCCAATATGCAGGCGGGTTTCGGGGCCGGGGTCAAAAGCGTTGGTTCCATCGCTGTGTTTGACGGCAATGACGAGGGCGCCGAGGGTTTGCCGAACGCGGGCTTCGGCCAGTGTTTGGTTCAGTATGAGGCTGTCGGCTTCAATTTCATGTTCAAAAACTTCGAGGGCAATGCTCTTGTCCATGGTTACCAGCTCCACCAGATCCACCACGGAGGGACGGGTTAGAAGCTGGGCAATCTGATTGGCGCCGGATGAAATTGGAGAGACGACGCGAGCGGCTCCGGCTTTACGGAATTTCCGCGTATTATCGGGATCATGAACGCGTGCGATGACGCGCAGGTCGTTGCACAGCCCACTTGCGGTGAGGGTCAGGAATAGGTTTTCCGCATCCGAATCGAGTGCAGCCACCAACGAATTCGCCTGACCGATATTGGCCTGTTCCAGGAGTTCCTCTTCCGTCGCATCGCCGAGGAGATGCGGAATGCCGAGCTGTTCCATCCGC
>CAKZQV010000478.1 GCA_937141895.1 uncultured Verrucomicrobiota bacterium | reverse complement strand
GAAATGCAGAAAGAGATCGCCCGCGCAAAGGTGCAACTGGCCAATGAGCACAAACTCAGGGAAACCGTGGAACGGCAACAGGCGCAATTGCTCGAGATGGCCCATCATCAAACCATGGTCGATAGTGTGGCCGTCATCTACAAGAGGCTGGGCAAGCCGACAGAAGAGTTGCACCGCAAACTTCATGGGTTGAATGATCAGCATTGTGGTCACGCAGAAATTGAAGAATGTATAGAATGTGTGCATGAAATCTCCAAGACGCTGGACATCATCCGGTCAGCGCGCGAATTTCAGTCGGACCCCTCGGTTATCGGCGTCTCATCCTGATTTTTACTCACTGCATATCGCTCAGGTGCAGTTCCAGTGCCTGGACGGAAATTTGAATTTCATGGATCGACGCGCCGAGTGAAGCGATCAACAGCAGTAATGCCGCGCCGAACACCACCTCCGCTGTTCCCATCCAGCCCACGTAAATCAGGAACATGCAGAGCACGCACAGCAAAAGGCTACTGACGCCCAGCACCTGCATGGCTCGGATCAAATAGAGACGTTTCCGAAGATTGGAAATCTGCCCACGCAATAATTCATCCGGATTTTTCATGTAGTGGTCATGAAGCTGCCGCACGACATTGGCATAGGAAAGAAACCGATTCGTGTAGGCCAGCAGAATCAGCGAAATCGCTGAGAAGAGCAGAGCAGGCGTCGTAAGCGTTAAATGATTCATAGTGTTTTCCCGTAGTTGCCGTCATAACTTCCAGGCATTGGAAGTCCCTTCCTAGTTTTTCGGATAATTTCAGCCGCGTCTCCAGCATCCTCAACGCCGTAGGTCAAATCAATCCGGAAATTCCGAGCGCCAGCTGCGCGCAATGCATCAAGGTGTTCCACCAGCGAAAAAGGTTGTTCAAAAATCAGCACAAACTGATCCCCATTTTTTTCAATTTTCATTGGCCGGTCTTTCCGGTCGGCAAGATGTTCATCGGCCGCGGGTTTCGTGGCCGAAATCATCAGAGGTGTGTGTTGGTAAATGGGGACGATCGCGCGGTCGCCCAGTACCCCCAGCAGTGCTTTTAGATTGTCGCCTGTATCTTCCGGCGACAAAACCATCTGAGAAATACCCAGCCCCTTCCAATGCTCGGAAGCCTCGGTATTTAGTGTGTAAAGTGGCCAGTCGGCCGTGATATCTTTGGATGTCCGGTAATCCTGAAGTGCGCCGATGTTTGCGACTTCGTAACGTGATTCGTAATCCGTAATGCGTGATTCGGATCCTCGTTGGATCACGGGGATGGCGAATCGATTTGGAGGGCTCGGTTCCATCCGAGCCACAGGATGAACACAAAGCTCGGATGGAACCGAGCCCTCCAGAATAATCTCTAACTGATTTAGCTCATCTTTTATGAGTTGATCGAGAAGAGAAAGATCCCGAACCTTTACCGACCAGGATTCATCTTTTGCTGGTTCTGCCGGTGGAAGCACCAGTTCTTCCAGTCGTTGGAAATATTCGGCTTGGTTCTGTTGTTTTAAATTTTCGCTCAGTTGATCCAGTAATTGTCTGCGGGCTTCATTCAGTATGGAGGCCGGAGCAAAGAGGCCGTTGTCTTCAATTTCCAAGGTTTGGAGAATCCATTCTGTTTTGCCGGTTTTTTCAAAGCTCCGGCGAATGCCCGCTTCTGTTTTTTCCGGCTGTCGTGCTGCGCTCAATGTTTCTTCAATATGGATTTCAGCAGATGCATCATCAGCTTTAGCTGAAAGTTGAATGCGAGCGGCTGAAAGTTCCACAGTCGCATCAAACGGCTTCTGTTGTTTATATGTTCCGGGCCGCGGTACTTCGAAGCCATAGCGTTGCCGGACTTCCTGGGATGCGGAGCAGTAGATGGTCATACCGGGTTCAACGAACGGGTGATCCGGCGGAAGCTGGACTTCAATTTCGGTATTGGCCGTAACCTCAAATTGCAGGTGTTTTTTCCGATCATTGGAAAAACGCATTTCGCGGGTGAAAAAGTTGAAAGGTTCTCTGTTGCCACCGAGTTCAATTTTCAGGCCGTCGTGTTTCATCAGTGCCCGGTTCGTTTTAAAGCGAATCCACTGTTGTCCGTATTCTTTAAACGCGGATTCTATTTTCCCAATTTCTGAACCGCGGTGTCCGTTCGTGGTGGGGTCTATCGGGTTGGGGTCCGAATTTTTCAAATAGAGATCGGTGGCCGGCCGGCCGAAAATGGTCTGAATGTCGGAAAGCAATTGCTGTTGCTCGGTGTTACCCAAGTCCTGATCCATCCGCTTGCGGTAAAAGTCTGTGACGGCCCCGACGTATTGGGGGCTTTTCATGCGGCCTTCAATTTTCAGGGAGGCCACACCGGTTTTCAGGAGTTCATCGAAATGTTCGCCGACCGCTAAATCCTTCATGGAGAAGGGCAGGGCGGTTTCACCGGCGCTATCAAATTTCATGCGGCAGCAGTACGCGCATTTTCCGCGGTTACCGCTTCGACTGTTGAGGTGCGAGGAAAAGAGACAGAGTCCGCTGTAGGAATAGCAGAGCGCGCCATGAATGAAGACCTCGGTTTCGATGCCGCAGTTTTTTGTGATGTTTCCAATCTCTGGAAGACTCAGCTCGCGCGCCAGCACGACGCGCGAAAATCCTACATCTTTTAGAAGCTGCGCACCTGCGAGGTTATGCACAGCCAGTTGCGTGCTGGCATGGAGTTCCAATGATTGGAAAAATCGCCGCGCCATTCGGGCCAAGCCCATATCCTGAACAATCACGCCGTCGGCATTCAGGTCCCGAATCAGGGCGAGCGCTTCGAGTGCATCGGGCAGTTCGTGCTGCTGCACCAGCGTGTTGAAGGTGATGTAGACTTTGCGTCCGTGGGCGTGAGCATAGCCGATCAGTTCGTCGAGTTCTTCAGCAGAAAAGTTAGCGGCCTCGGCGCGGGCAGAAAATCGGGGAAGTCCGGCAAAAACCGCATCGGCACCATAGTGCAGCGCCGCCCATGCTGCATCGGCATTGCCGGCCGGAGCCAATAATTCTGTCTGATTTCCGTTACTCATAAATAATAACGTTACCACCCGCTACGCTAGAGGGCACGGAGACTCGGAGTTTTTTATACTTTCCGCGACGTCGTGGTGGAAAAATGAATCAGACTTTTTCGTAGCTGGCAGGTTCGCGGTAGGTTGAATCCCAGTTTTTAAAGACGGGTTCGAGGCCTTTGGATCGGAGCATTTTGCAAAAATCGGGAATGTTCCGCTCATCGGAAATCTCAAATTGTTCGGTAGATTCCTCGGAATCATCGCTGTAACCGCCGACGGTGGTTTTGCTGGCGACGCTCATTTTGGAAATGCCCAGCCCGGCCATGCCGTCGCGGACGCGTTGCGGTTCGCGGGTGGACAGTACCAGCGGGGTTTCCGGCAGACATATGCGCAGCGCAAAAATATATTGCGCCAGCATTTTTTCATCGACCGGAAAATCGGCCTGAAATCCGCCGAGCTGCGGTTTGATGCGCGGGAAAGAAATGGAGACGCCCGCCTGCCAATAATTTTTCAGCAGATATTTGGCGTGGCGATAGACGCACAGGATATCAAATTTTGGATCGGCCAGGCCGAGCAGGGCCCCGATGCCTACCGTGCGCAGGCCACCCTTCAATGCGCGGTCTGGGGCATTGAGGCGGCTGAAATAGTCGCGCTTATCGCCCCATCGATGCATTTTTTCATACACGACCTGATCATAGGTTTCCTGATACAGCGTAACACCCGTGCATCCGGCTTCGGCCAGTTCGCGGTATTCCGGTTCTGACATGGGAAAAACTTCAATATTCACTTTGTGAATGTATTCTGCACAAATTTCGATGCATTCCTTCAGATAGGGCACATCCGCTTCCGGCATGCGTTCGCCGGTCAGGAGCACCAACTCCTCAAGGTGCATGCTTTTAATAGCTTCCATTTCATGCCGAAGTTGCGCTTCATCGAGCACCGCACGCTTGGCGCGCCGGTCACCCGCAATGCCGCAGTAGAGACATCCGCCGTTGCAGAAATTAGAAAGGTAGAGCGGGGTATACAATGAAATCGTCCGCCCGAAATGTCGGCGGGTAATCGCCTGAGCGCGCTGCGCCATCGGTTCCAGATATTCCGCCGCGAGCGGGGAAAGCAGGGCCGCCATCGTTTTTTCGTTCGGAGTGTCTGCTCCAATTGCGCGTTCGATGTCAGCCGCAGTGAACTCAAGATCGAGCCATGGTTCGGGATTCAGCCAGGTTGGTAAGGATTCAGGATTCATGATGTCTAACCACGAAACACACGAAAGGCAGTTTTAATTGTTTTCGTGTCTTTTTTGTGTTTCGTGGTTCCTTGATTAGTCATCGGATGAGAGGAAACTGGTTAGAGGGCTGGAGGCGACGGCGACTTCTGAAGTTGGCATAAGGCCGGCGTTGTAGGCCATGCGTCCGGCTTCGACGCCGGTTTTGAAAGCCGCACCCATGGCGGCGGGATCTTCTGCGGCGGCGATGGCAGAATTAACGAGCACAGCATCGCAGCCCATTTCCAATGCGCAGGCGGCTTCGGACGGCGAGCGCAGGCCAGCATCAACAACGACCGGTACATTGGCGTCGCGGATGATAATTTTGATCATTTCCGCCGTGGAAAGGCCTTTGCCGGTTCCGATGGCCGCGCCAAGCGGCATGACGGCGGCACAGCCGATATCTTCCAAACGTTTGGCCAAAACCGGGTCAGCGGGAATATACGGAAGAACCAGAAAATCCTGTTTCACCAGCTCGATGGCTGCCTCGTAGGTTTCGATCGGGTCGGGCAGCAGGTGATGCGGATTCGGGTGAATTTCCAGTTTTACCAGAGGGCTTTTGCTCAGCTCGCGTCCCAGCATGGCGGCGCGGACGGCTTCTTTGGCATTCATGGCACCCGAAGTGTTGGGCATCAGCTTTACGTTTTCGAGCTGGGAGAGCGGTCCATAAAGATCATCTTCCGCCTGATCGCGGTTAAAGCGCCGCAACGCCACGGTTACCAGTTCCGTGCCCGAAGCCTTGACCGCATCAATCATCGCCTGTGTGCTGGAAAATTTTCCGGTACCCAGAAAAAGGCGTGAGCCCAGTTCCTGATCGCCTACTTTTAAAATGTCTTTACTCATCATCTCATTCTCTTTTTTAAACACGAAATACACTAAACACACGAAAGTGATTTCAATCGGAAATCAGCAATCAAAAATCGGCAATGACCTATCCGCCGCCGACGAAGACGAGCATTTCAATCTCGTCGTTTTCATTCAGTGTGGTGGAGTTCCAATCTTCGGAGGATACCACGGTTCCATTTACCATCAGGGCTGTATGCTCCTTTTTGGCGCCAAGCTCCTTGAGCAGGGCATCGATGGATCCTCCGCCCTGATGTATATGTTCATCTCCGTTTACCGTGAGTTTCATAGTTCTTCTCCACACAAAAAAAAGCGTTCCCGGGAACCCGGAAACGCCGAAAAATCGGACACGCTTCCTTTCGCCGGCATGATCCGGATCAGGTTCAACGGGTATAATCTCAGCACGTTCAAAATGTTGGAACGGCACCCCGGGTGACTAGTTGCGCAGGTTGCCAAGGTGGCCCCTTAAAGTAAAGCGGGAAGGGCGGAAAAGGACATGAGCAAAAAACTCTATTTTTCTTATTGCGGGGTTTGTCCATTCTGCTAAATTACGCGCTCGTTTTTACCGAAGACCCCTTCGTCTAGTGGCCTAGGACTCCAGGTTTTCATCCTGGCAACACGGGTTCGAGTCCCGTAGGGGTCGCCATTTTTTTCGGTTAAGCGAACTGTGACCCCTTCGTCTAGTGGCCTAGGACTCCAGGTTTTCATCCTGGCAACACGGGTT
>CAKZQV010000477.1 GCA_937141895.1 uncultured Verrucomicrobiota bacterium | reverse complement strand
GGCGGAGTCGGATAAACTGATTCGACGTAGCCAGAAAGAAGCCAAGGAAGAGAGTAAAAAACGGGCCCGTGAAATTCTGACGACCGCCATTCAGCGCTATGCCGCCGATACCGTCTGCGATATCACCACCAGCCAGGTTAATTTGGTCAGTGATGACATCAAGGGGCGGATCATCGGCAAGGAAGGGCGCAACATTAAATCCTTTGAATCCGAGACCGGGGTCAATGTGCTGATCGACGAAACCCCCGAAGTGGTTGTTCTTTCATCCTACGATCCTATTCGCCGCGAAGTCGCCCGGGTGGCACTCGGACGCCTGATCGAAGACGGGCGCATTCACCCGGCCCGCATTGAGGAAACGGTGGCCAAAGTTCGAGAGGAAATTGACGACACCATTCGCCACGCCGGCGAAGAGGCTTTGTTCGGACTGGGCATCACCGGCGTTGCTCCGGAACTGGTGCATATTCTTGGTAAACTTAAATTCCGCACCAGCTATAACCAGAACGTGTTGGATCACTCGGTGGAAGCCGCCCACCTGATTGCCATGATGGCTGCCGATCTGGGACTTGACCCCAAAATTGCGAAGCGTTGCGGAATTTTTCACGATATCGGCAAAGCTCTCGATCATGAAATGGAGGGCGGGCATGCCGACATCGGTGCAAAAATCCTCCGTAAATATGGCGAAGATCAGGTGGTCTGGGAAGCCGTCGGTTCACAGCATGAAGGCCTCGACGTTCACAGTATTTATGGTGAGCTTTGCGATGCCGCAGACGCCCTGACGGCGGCACGGCCTGGTGCTCGGATGGAAACGACCGACCTCTACATCGAGCGTCTGGAAAAAATTGAAAAGATTTGCAACCAGTATGCCGGAGTGAAAAGCAGCTATGCGGTACAGGCCGGACGGGAAATCCGCATTATGGTTGAGCCTGAAAAGTTCAATGACCATGGCGCATCGTTGCTGGCGAAAAACATTGCCAAACAAATCGGAAAAGAAGTTAAGATTCCGGGTACCGTTCGAGTGACGGTAATCCGTGAAACGCGCTGTGTCGAATACGCGAAGTAGGAGCATCTGAATGAGCCCAGTTGTTGAATTAGAGCATCCTCTGGTGAAGCATTATCTGGGGATCCTGAGAGACAAGGATACCCCGCCTCATATTTTTCGGGATCAGATCCGGCGGCTCACCCTTCTGCTGGCTTATGAAGCGACCCGGTCACTCCCGTTGGAAAACATCGAGGTGGAAACGCCGCTCTGTAAAACGACATGTGCTCAGATTGTCTCCCGTATCGGACTGGTTCCGATTCTACGCGCAGGACTCGGCATGTGCGAGGCCGTGCAGGAACTGATTCCTGCGGCCGAAGTCTGGCACCTGGGCTTTTATCGCGACGAAGATACCCTCCAGCCGGTGGAATATTATCAGAAGTTTTCCGAGCATCCTCCGGAAACGGCCTTTGTGCTCGATCCCATGCTGGCCACCGGAGGCTCTGCCATAGAAGGTATTAATATGGTGAGAAAATGGGGCGTAACCAATGTGTCCATGCTTTGCACCATTGCTGCGCCCGAGGGCATCGATAAAGTTCAGCAGGCCCATCCGGATGTGCCCATTTTTGCCTGCGCGATTGATGACCACCTGAATGAAAAAGCCTATATTGTTCCCGGTCTGGGCGATGCCGGCGACCGCATCTTTAACACCCTGTAACGATAACCCCAAACGAAGGAGTAATCCCCATGAAACAAATAGCGAAATATCTGACTATAATGGTCCTGCTCGGAGCAGTTGCGACGACCGCTGTGCACGCCCACTGCCAAGTCCCCTGCGGAATTTATGATGACGAAATGCGTGTTAAAATGATGTACGAACACGTGACCACCATCAGCAAAGCCATGACACAAATTGAAGCCGGTCAGAATGCAAACCAAACCACCCGCTGGGTCATGAACAAAGAAAAGCACGCCGAAGAAATCATTGAAATTGTTTCCGACTACTTCCTCGCTCAGCGTATCAAGGAAGGCATGGATCACTACGAAGACAATCTGAAAACTCTACATCAGATCATCGTTTATTCCATGAAGTGCAAACAGACCACTGACATTAAAAATGCCGAAAAACTAAAAGAAGCCATCCACAACCTCGAACACACCTACTTCGGCGAAAAACATCAGCACTAAAATGTAGACCTGATTGCGATGGCAGACAGCAATCTCATCCTGCTTCGTTATGCACACTTAACAATTTCGGCGATAACGAAGCTGGAAGCATTCGTCTACGTGAAATGCCGGAACCATAAGGCGGACTTAAAAAAATCCGCCTTTTTATTTGACCGCAATACTACTTTTGTAGTTTTTAATACTACCAACGTAGTCAATGGAGTCATTTATGAAAGAAAATCCATCCATCGGTCAGCTTGAACTCGAAGTGTTAAAAGTCATCTGGAATGAACCGGGCAGCTCGGTGAATGAAGTAACAGACCGGCTCCTCGATCAAAAAGAATATGCTCGAACCACCATCCTTACCGTCGTTCAACGCCTTCATAAAAAAGGGTTTTTAACCCGAAACAAGGAACAGGGTTCATTCCGATACTACCCCACCGAATCCAAAGAGGACGTGATGGGCAGCCTCACACAACGCTTTATTCAGTCCACATTTGAAGGTTCCGCATCCAATCTGATTCAGCATCTAACCACATCCTCCCTATCCACAGACGAGCTTGCTGAAATGCGCGACATTATTGACCAGGCCATGAAAAATGAAGGGAAAACATAATGAACGCATGGCTTACATTTTTCCAAACGTCGGAACCGGTTGCTCAACTGAGTGCTGTGCTGTTGCATTCCATTTGGCAGTCGGTGGTGATTGGTCTGATCTATTTTCTGCTTCTAAAAATAGTGCCCTCGCATAAACCGGAACTACGCCACAATCTGGGGGTACTTTCTTTAGTCACCATTCTCATCCTTGGATTGGGCACATGGTCCATCATCAGTCAAAAAACAGAACCCGCCGCAACAGCTGCTGCATCCATACCCTCTCAAACGCAGCCTGCCATCGCTGAATCACAGACCATGCCCTCAGAGCTTCCAATGATTGGAACGCCTGCCGTTGCGCTCCGCACTCCATCTGTGACAGAAACGCCAAGCGACGAAAGCCGGGTTGCTCCGCGCAGAATTTCTTCTTTATTAATTCCGGCCTGGATTGCCGGGGTAATGCTCATGATGGTCCGATTGATCTGTTCTTTATCCGGTGTTCGCCGGCATCGAAGCCAGGCCGTGGAAATCAGTGATCCGGTGTTGCTGAGTCGATTGAGCGAATTATGCCAGCAACTGGAAATCAAAAAGAAAATCCAAATTGCCGCGTCATCGACGCTGAACAATCCCGGCGTCATCGGAATCATCAAACCGATAGTCCTGATTCCCGTTTCGATGCTGACCACTTACTCCACTTCAGATATCGAAGCCATCATCGCCCATGAGCTGACCCACATCCGTCGAAACGATTATTTCATCAATTTGTTTCAGATGCTCATCGAAGCGCTCTTTTTCTTCAGTCCGGCCATTTGGTGGATTTCGCACCGTGTCCGTATGGAGCGCGAAGTCTGCTGCGATGCCGCCGCCATGCAGGCCACCGGACAACAATTTGAATATGCCAACCTCCTGCTCAACCAGTTTTCCGCCAACCCCACCGCAATTCCAGCCTTTGGAAACAATAAGAAAATGGAGGCCAAAGAGCGCCTGCTCCGCATCGTAAAACCCAACCAGCTGTTCAATGTAAAAATCAGCGTCGTCCGTCTCGCCACCCTGCTCATCCTCACCGGCCTCGCCCTTACGGTCCTCGCCAAAACCTCCGACCTCGCCGTCGAAACCGTTAAGAAAATAATGACGCCCAAGGAGCGGGTGGAAAAGTTGATGGAGATTGCGAATGAGTCCGAAGCGGAACAGACATCTTATGCGCGGAACTCAACTGCAGAAATCAGCCTTTCCGGCACGGTAAAGACGCTGGACGGAAGCCCCCTGCCTAAACACACCAAGGTCAACGCCTGCGCTTTCAATGATGAGGGGCGAACCTCGGGCTATTACGGCATCCGGGTGGATTCCGAAGGGCGCTTCAGTGCAACCATGGACTCTCTTGACTATATTATTTTCACAGCCTATGCCGACGGGTATGCCCCCACCATATCCGAGCCGATTCGCACGTCTGCCAATGGACTTAGCGAGAAACCTGAATTGACCCTGGAACCGGGATTTCAGCTTACACTGAAAATCGTCACCGATGAAGGGATCCCGGTTGCCGGAGCTAAAATAGACGCCTCCTATATGTATCAGCTTAAGGAGAGCGATATTTCACTACAGCAGGAATCTCTGGAAACCGACACAAACGGTATCGTTCGTATTGAGCATGCGAGCGAATATACGATGCGCTTTAATATAGAAGCCAAAGGGGTACAGCCCGTAAATCACCAAGACCATAAAATAGAGAAAGGAATGCCGCTTACAATCACCATGCAAAAAGGCCTTGTTGCAGAAGGAATTATCGTAAGCGAGGAAACAGGAAGCCCCATAACCAACACCACGATTCGACTTCTGGCCAGAGATGGTTGGGACTTCCGTCATGTTAATAAAGAAGCGGCAAAGACCGATTCAAATGGAAGGTTCACACTCGACACCCTCAAAGCAGACGACACTTACACCTTTTCTATAGAAGCTGAAGGATACAACCCATTACTGCTCGAAAAGGTGCAAACCAAAGCCATTCCTCGACGTATCGAATTGGGGCCCGAAATCTACATCCGCGGAACAATCTCCGGCAATCTGGATAAACTGGGTTGGGTACGAGAACATACCTCCGGTGAGGAATTTGAGAAAGGGCTACGCTACACGGCCGTAAAACTTAAAAACGGGAGAGCCGACCATTCACATAGAGACGAAGGTATTATCGAAGTCGAGATCAGGGATGGTATCGGTTATTTTGAATTGAGAAATTTTCTTGGCGACCAAGTCTCCCTCTATTCTTCCGGATCGGAAACCCTCGCCGTCATTACTCCGAACGGGAAATCCGTTGAAGCCATTAACATCAATATGGACTCAGGGATCGTCGCCCGCAATACACCCTACCGCGTGGTGGAATACACCTTCGATACTCCGGTCGGCCTTCCTGCTGCCGAAGGAGAAATCAATGTCTGGCACACCACCACCGAAAAAAGGGAACAGGGCGACACCTCCTGGACCGGTATGAAGATCCGTGTTGAAAACGGCACGGGCCGGGCATCGTTCCCCGCTCCCGGATTTATAAAACTGGGAGGCTCGCAGGATCTGGCTGGTTATTGGCTGGAACCCGAAAATGAGCGCACTGCAAATGATCGCCTGGTGGAACCTGCTGAAACACCGCTGAAGCTGCGCTATACCCTCACGCCGGCCGGAGGCATTTCGGGTACAATCGTCAATGAGAAGGGACAGCCTTTGCATGGTATGGATATAAATATCCATCCGGTCTTACCGGAAAGGGATCTAGCCTCTCTAAAGCAACTTACCAAGGAAGAGCACATGGAATTGGCGGAGCAGTTCAGTCAGGAAGATGCGCTGAGACGCATTGTGGGAACTTCCCGGTCGGGAGCCAGCAACGGCACCTTCGCATTTACCTCCCTGCCGCTGAATCATACCTATCAGGTCAGTGCGCATTCAGGCTATAACCTGTTGGCCAGCGAGCCCATCACGCTTACTCTGGAGAATCCTATTCAGGAGGTCATCTTAAAACAGAATCCTCCTGAAAAACTGTCCGGACGAGTCCTGTTGCCGGATGGATCCCCCTGTGTCGATATGCCCGTGAGGCTGGCCGTCAGAATTCTAAAACACAGCTTCAGTAACTCGGCTGTTCCAACGGATGATGAAGGTAATTTTGAGTTTTCGGGACTTAATCCGGATCCCTCTGTTATGTATGATCTTTCGATTGAAACCGGCGAAGGTTGGCAACCCATCAAGACAACCCTCGAACCGGGATCATTCAGTGAGTTTGTACTGGAAAAAGGACTGACTCTGAAGGGAAGGGTGATCGACCACATAACCGGACAGCCGCTCGAAGGGATCGGTGTTGCAACCGCCAACCTTGCCGATCTGCATGCAGGCATGAATGAAACCTTTGCCCAGACTGATTCTGAAGGGCTGTTTGCATTCTCTACGCTCGCTTCCGGAGAATACGCGATCGGCGCAAATAACATGGAACTTGTGTCCCCGGTCAGCAGCAATGGTTACTTCACCACATTCAATGCGGGAGAAATCGAATTCATCGAGCTAAAGGTTAAACCGATGACCAACATGCCCCACTTTGCCCCTTAACCAGTTTTACCACCAGAGCTTATAGGAGGGATCTAGCTGGAAGGCGTTTTCAATGTGGCGGATTTCAGGTTTTGAGCCGGGCTCGCCGATGACTTCAATGACGTCGAAGCGGATGTAGTCGGGCTTGAGTTTTTTCTTTTTTAGGTAATTTACGGCGGCGCGCGAGAGACGTTTTCGTTTTTCTTTATTTACGGCGGAGAACGGTCGACCGTAATCTTCGTTTTTGCGGGTTTTGACCTCAACGAAAATTAGCGTGTTTCCATCGTTGGCGATAATATCGAGTTCATCATGTTTGCCGGAACGAACGCGTTCGCCGATAATTTTCCAACGTTTGGACCGTAGAAATTTAACGGCCTTTTTTTCACCCCAAATTCCGGATTTTAGATGGGCCGGTTTTTCACTTTTTCTGAACTTATTTTTTAGCCACGAAAAGGCACAACAAACACAAAATTTTATTCCGCCAACAGCTTCGCGTTTTTTGTGCCTTTTTGTGGCCATAGACAATCAGCCCTCGATGATTTTTTTATAGAGCGCGATGTAGTCGTTGGCCATGTGTTTGACGGAGAAGTCCTGTTTCATGGCGCGACGCATCAACGTTTTCCAGCGTTTGGAATCATGGTAGACTTTGAGGGCGCGTTCCAGACATTGGAAAAAGGCTTCGGGGGTATAGTCTTTGAATTTAAAACCGGTTCCGCCCTTTAGCTTATAATCGATTACGGAGTCTTCGAGCCCACCGACGGCGCGGACGAGAGGAATGGTTCCATAGCGCATGCTGTAGAGCTGATTTTGTCCGCAGGGTTCAAATTCGGAGGGCATCAGGAACAGGTCGACCCCGGCCTCGATCTGGTGCGCTTTGGTGTTGGAAAATTCAATCCAGGAGCATACCTGATCGGGCCATCGCTGCGCCCATTGCCAACACGCATTTTCATAGCGCCCATCGCCGGTGCCCAGAATTACGATCTGTACGCCGCTCTCGACCATGGGTTTGATGGAATCAAACAGCAGATCAATGCCTTTCTGCGGGACCAGACGGGTGATAATTCCAAGCATTGGAATTTTCGGATCCACCGGCAGTCCGCAGGCTTTCTGGAGTTCGGTTTTGCAGGTTTCTTTTCCCGACAGGTCTTTCGCAGAATAGTTCGCGGCAATGTGAGAATCGGTCTCGGGATTCCAGCGTTCATAGTCAATGCCATTGAGAATGCCGTGCAGCACTTCGCGGCGGTGATAAAGCACGCCGTTGAGTTTACACCCAAACTGGGCTGTTTTGACTTCTTCCGCATAGGTCGGGCTCACGGCATTAATGGCGGTTGCTCCGACCAATCCGCCCTTCAGGGTGTTGATTTCGCCATAAAATTCCAGCGTATGCATGGTGTAGCAGCTTTCCGGAAGCTGGGTCATGTAGAATTTTTCCGCCGACGCCCAGCCCTGATGCGCCAGATTATGAATCGTCATCAGTGTTTTTTCTGAACCATTGCGGAAATTGCCATCGATCCCGTGGTAGAGGAACATCGGCATGAGGCCGGCCTGCCAGTCATTGCAGTGGACGACATCTGGCTTGAGTTGTAAATCATCGATCACTTTAACCACCGCTTTCTGGAAAAAGACAAAGCGTTCAAAATTATCGCCGTAGCCGTGAGTCGGTGTGCCATAGATACCGGGACGTTCAAAAAAGGCGTTGCTGTGAATAAAATAGGTGGTTACGCCCTGCCATTCATTTTTCCACAGGGTGCCGTGATACCAGCTGTTGCCCAAAGGAATATGAAATTCATGCTCGGTTTGCTCAATGCCGAATTTTACGCGGTCAATACTCTGGTAAAGCGGAAGAAAGCGGATAACATCCTCGCCCTGCTCTACGAGACCCTTGGGCAAAGACGCACAAACATCTCCTAGACCGCCCGTCGAAGCGAATGGTACGATTTCGCTGCTTACAAAAATGATTTTCATGGTAACAATTTAAAGGAACCTTTCATGAGCTTCGATACCCAAATTCTCCAATTTATGAGCGCCCCCGGCTACCGCCCGATGAAACAGCACGAGCTGGCCCGGGCGCTGCAGATCGGCTCCAAAGGTCAGCGGGCGGATTTCCGGCACGATCTCTATCAGCTGGAGGAGCAGGGCAAAATCATCCGGTTGCGGAAAAATCGCTGGGGACTTCCAGAGATTGGAAATCAGGTGATCGGCACCATTAAAATGATGGCCAAAGGCGGCGCTATTTTTATTCCGGACAACAAAGACGAGTCCGAAATCTATATCAACGACCGGAATCAGGGCGTCGCCCTGCCCGACGATAAGGTGTCGATAGAGATCTTTCATTCTGAATATGCCGCGCGGCAACGCGAGCGCAGGGGACAGACCGATCTCCGGGCCGAAGGACGTGTCGTCTCGGTGGTCAAACGCAAAAATGAGCAGACCGTCGGACTGCTGAAACATACGCCCTATTATTCCTATGTCATTCCCGACGCGCCGGGGTTCAAGCATGATGTCCGCATTGAAGACACGCAGAATATCGGGGACAACCACAAAGTGCTGGTCAAACTCAACGCATGGAATGATCCCTACCATCCGCTGACCGGAAAAATTATTGAAGACCTCGGCAATGTCACCGATCCCGGCGTGGATGTAGACAGCCTGCTGCGCGAGGCCGGAATCCGCGAAGATTTTCCACAGGATGTGATTGATGAGGCCAATCAGCTTTCCGGCGAAGTGACGCCGGACAAAATGGAAGGTCGAACGGACCTGCGCAACGCCGTCACCTTTACCATCGATCCGGAAACGGCGAAGGATTATGACGATGCCGTTTCGTTGGAACCCCATCCGGATGGCGGATGGATTCTCGGCGTGCATATTGCCGATGTTTCGACGTACGTAACGCCCGGATCAAAAATTGATAAAGAAGCCTATCATCGCGGCAACAGCATTTATCTGGTTGATCGCGCCGTCATGATGTTGCCAAAAGAACTGACGACCAAAGTCTGCAGTCTGAATCCCGAAAATGATCATCTGTCGCACACGGCCGAAATTCACCTCAGCGCGGACGGCGAAATGCTGGGCTATAAAACCTACCCTTCCGTCATTCATTCTAAAGCACGCCTGACCTACACCCAGGTACAGAAATATATCGATGACGAGCCGGATCACGGCATTCCCGATCTGATTCTCCAACGATTGGAAAATCTTTGGCCGCTGGTTCAGAAGGTTCGGAAATTGCGCGTGGAAAATGGATCGATTGAAATTAATACCCCCGAAATTGAGATTAAACTAAACGATCAGGGCAAAGTCGAAAAAATGATGCCCCGCTCGGAATCCAAACAAGCCTACGGCCTGATCGAAGATTGCATGCTGCTGGCAAACCGGGCCGTGGCGGAAACCTTGATCAACGCTGAATTACCGGCGATCTATCGTATTCATGAAGAGCCGGACGAAGAACAGTGGGCCGCAATGGGCATGGAATTGCAGGCGCTTGGAATCCCTGCCCTTCCGCAGACTCGAGCCGAAATTAATCAAGCGGTACAAATGGCCGTGGGCACGCCGGTTGAATACACGGCCAATCTGGCGATTCTTCGGAATTTTAAACGGGCGGAATATTCCAATACGCAGATCGGTCACTTTGGGTTGGCCTTCGAGGACTATACGCACTTCACCTCACCGATTCGTCGCTACCCCGACCTGCTGGTTCACCGGCTTCTGAAAGCGGTCGAATTGGGCAAGCAGTTCCCCATCTCCGGCGATCAGATTGCTGAAATTGCCCAGCATTGTACCGATACGGAGAAAAAGGCCGATGAACTCGAACGCAAGAGTACCGAGAAAAAACGGATCGAATATTACAACGAATTGATGAGCTCGTCGCTAACGCAAAAATTTAAGGGTTACATCGTAACGATCAAAGGCAAAGGCATGATTGTGGAACTGCCCGATTCCCTGCAACGCGGTATGGTGACCTTTGCTTCCATAACGTCCGACTGGCTGGAAGCCAATGACGATATGACCCAGGCGGTGACCAAAGGTGGAAAAGCTAAATTTACCATCGGCCAGGAGGTCGAGGTGGCTTTGGCTAAAGTAGACACCGCGCGCAATTTCATTGACTTTATTCTGGCGGACCAGGTGGTCCAGCCTCGCCAGCGGGAACGCCGTCCAAAATTCGAACCGGATATGCGCACCGGCAAACCCCGTAAAAAAGGAAAACAACGAAGACGTCGGCGCTGATTCCTGCTCACCCTAGCCGACCGGAGTCGGCTCGGTGTTTTTCTGGTGCAGGAACTTCAGGGCCAAAAATTATGCTGCGACCACATTTCCGGTTTTTCCATGAAGACCGGCTGACACTTCGCGTTCAGCTTCGCTCCAAGTCACCATCCGACCCTCTTCGATGGACATTTCCAGACGATGATAACCGACGACCTTGCGGTATTCGATAATCTGTCGGTCTAGCAACTCGTGGAAATCGACTCTGTTAAAATCGCTTTCCACCACTCCCATAGTTTCAGCATAATTTGTCATCTTATTTCTCCCGTTCTATGGAGAGGTTATAAGCAGACCTAATGCCAACTATTCCAAAAGGGGATAAATTATTCTGCCGAAACTGGTTTTTCGGGCTTGTTAACGGTTAAATTTAATTTCGGCGGTTGGCCGGATTCTTTCGAATCGACTTTATACGCCTCGTCGCCGGCGGTACCCCAAAGCCCAAAGGTAACCGTTTGCAGCTCGTGCTTTCTGATGTCTTCAAGAAAAGAGGCATTATCAATCTTAATTGTGATCCATTGCCCGGCAACCCATTCTACATTTTTAAGTTGAGCCAGCGCCGGCTCCCAGATATCGGGATCCATCAGGTTTTTAGCCGCTCGACCTTTTCCATCCTCCCAGGCCCGATCGCGAAATGAACGCCATTGAAAAGTCACCTCTCCGAGTTCAGCATTTCGACCCTGAAGTCCAAGATTTCCGGTTCCTTCTATCCAAGCACTGTTTGCAACATTATGAACCATAGGGGCAACAGTCAGAGAAACCGGCGTGGGGGAACTTTCCTGAATCCGGAACGAAAATTCAGCGCTTTGGATTTCATTGGTCACCGTCGATAGATCAAAAGCAACAATGGACACCACGCTGGGCATTTGAGCCAGCAGAAGCAATGGTGCTGCTCCACTGTTTTTATTCCGGTGATTACTTCGCGCAAAGTTGTCTTTCGATGCCGTGAGCTCCATGTTTTGGGTCTCCTGTGCAAAAACGGAAGCGCCGACTAACATACTCATAAAAATCAATATTCGTGTTTTCATAAAATCCTCACTTAAAAAATTTACAGCCTGTATTCGAAGCAGGAATGAGACCATTCCTTAAATAATCTATTGCGCAAAATCCCGCTCAAATTTTTCCAGACACTTCAACAAGCTGTCCGACGTGATCCGTTTTCGGGCTTCTTTAAAAGTCAAAATTTTGCGTTCCCGGCGATGATCTTCCTCCCATTTAGCATGAATTTTTTTTACCTCCATGGCGTACAGGGTGAGATGAACCTCTTCCCCGCTTTTGATGAACACCTTGGTTCGGTAGGCATTGTTTTTTAGAATGCGCCCTTCAACCCCGGCTTCTTCCAGAGACTCCATGGCTGCGGTGCCCGACTTGCCTTCATCCTTTTCGTACTGCCCTTTAGGAAAAATCCAGTACCCGCTGGCGCTGGTGATCATAATGACTTTAATTTTACCGTCTTCACGGACAAACGGAATGGTTCCATATTGCTTATTCATTGCTCTTAACCCCTCTAAATCAGTTGGTCCAGTTCTTCCCAAACTGCTTCATAGGCCCAGGCCGCCGATCGTTTGCCTGCATAGGAAAGGGCCGGCGCCCTATGAAGGCCCATCTTTTCAATATCGCTTGAAAACGGAATCGTATGCAGCAGGAATCGTTTATGCATGTTCCGCATACGGTCCATCGATTCCTGATGCAGTTTTTTACTCTTCTGCACCATGGAAAAAACAGGAACGAGTTTCTTCTTCCTGTACCCTGCTTCATCAAAAAAATCATACAATTGCTCCAGCGTTCTTTCCGACAGCGTGGTCGGGATGACCGGAACAATAATTCGGTCGGCAATTTTAAATATATTTTCCGACAGCCTCGAAATATTGGGCGGGCAGTCCAACAGTAACAGGTCATATTCATGGTTCGCCGACTTCAGCGCTTTTTTCAACCGCGACCGGCTATGCTTCATTCTCGAAAGAAAAATATCAAAATCGCGGAAACCGTGATTGGCCGGCAGAATATCCAGGTCCTCAAAATCGCTCGCCCGGATCGCCTTCGTAAAACGCCGCACATCGTTAAAAAAACGATCATCCGTCAGCTTATTTGATGGTTTAACGCGGAAATAAAAACCCGACGCACCCTGTGGATCGAGATCGCACAACAGTACACGCTGACCGCTCAGCGCCGCCGCATAGGCCAGATTCACCGCCGCGGCCGTTTTGCCCACGCCTCCTTTATTACTATAACATGCAATGATTTTCATAAAATTCTATCCTGTGGAACAGAGCCCTTTAAATGCGGCCGCTGTTTCTCTATTCACAAACAATTCGAGATTTGACTCCACGTCCCGTCGCGCTTTTTTCTGAAGCTGGAATAAAGTCGCCACCAAAGCGCCCACACTTTCAGCCACTTTCAGCCCTTTCTTTCCGCGCATGGGATGGGTCTGAACAAACGATGCCAGCGACTCGCGCTGAACGCAATAATCATTAAACCGCCCGAGCAAATCCTGCAGGCCTTTCAGTGATTTAACCAACGGTTTGATCTGTTTTTTTGGAAAGAGCGGCATAAAGAATTCCATCAGATAGCGCAGCTTCTTGCACTGAATGCGCAATGCATGCACCTCCGCCTCCGGCGTGTCCGCATCAATGGCCCGGGCAATCGACGCAACTTTCTTATAGCGCTTCAAAACTAAACGTTTTGCAAAGGCCAACGTATTTTCCTCCGCCGCGGGACCCCAATGCTTTTTTTCCAATGATTGGAAATTTTTCAGCAGATCCTTCATCGACTGATCATACGTATCTGCCGACAAACTCCCGCGAACCTGATCCAATGCCTCCGCCCGCTCCGCCGCAAAAACATCAAACATAATATCCAAACCGGCATACTGACTCTCCGGAACCATGTCGTAAAACATCTCGCGATCCAGCAGATACACATCCAGATCACGCAAACGATTCGTCTGCTTCATCGTTTCCGCCAATTGGAGTTTAATCGATGCATTAAAATCAGCGGCATAAACGCTCTTAAATAAACTAAGCATGGAACGTACGCGACGTAGACTTACTCGGTAGTCATGGAGAAATTCAGTATCAAGGTCTGCGATAATCCCCGGTTCATTTTTCCGGGCCGTTGAAATAAAGGTTTCAACGATGCGACCCGCATTTTCAACAATCGATGATTTTGGCAAAATATCTACCGCCGATTTAGCCTCATAAAACGGCGTGCGAATTCCAATCATTGGAAAATAATCAAAACCATCGGCACTGAATTCGGCTTTTTCCAATGCTTGGAAAACAAGCTGTACTTCATCCTCATATCCGCGCATCGGTTTCACATTGATCCACACCGCTTTCTTTGATCCTCGGATCAAAGAAATAGAGCTAAACCGCACCACGACCTTTTCCAGTTCGTCCCTCACGGCCCATTCATCAATCTGAACCTCGACTTTTGAAATGTCAGAAAACGCTCGCAGGGTTGTGAATTCCAAACAGTGGAAACCGACCGGCCCACCTTTCAGCTCATGGGCAAATTTCCAATCATTGGAAATGTCCTGCTCTTCGACCCGGCCCGAATTTAAATCAACTAAAGTGACAGCACCCGATGACTGGAGCAGCACCTGACCGGCGCGCCGTAGGTGACCGTCAAACGTATCGCGCAGGCTTCCGGATCGATGTACCGTTTTAAGCTGCTCGATGGAATAATTCGATGGAAGACATTTTTTAAATGGCTTCACACTGAAGTTTCCGGCCTTCCAGACGCCCGCTAGTTTTTTTGGCAACATGTCGGTGATTATAAACCGTCGCAAGAATTGATCAAGCATCGCAGTTGACGGTATCGCCCCACCCACTTAGAATTTTTTTAAACTGACAGGAGAACATAATGAAAACCACGCTATTCGATGATGCCATGCGGCGGCTCAACACCGCGATGAAATATACCGACCTCGACGACGAAGTGGCCCTGCGCGTCGGCACCCCGAAATCCTGCCTTGAGGTTTCCGTTCCCGTTCGGCGCGACGATGGGTCGCTTGATTTTTTCAGAGGCTATCGCGTGCGGCACGACGATACCCGCGGGCCGACCAAGGGCGGACTCCGCTACCACCCTTCCGTTTCGCTCGATGAAGTAAAATCGCTGGCCTTCTGGATGACGTTTAAATGTGCTGTGGTCGGCATACCCTATGGCGGTGCCAAAGGCGGAATTTCAGTTGATGCAAAATCGTTGAGCCCGATGGAGCTCGAACGGTTGAGCCGCGGATTTATTCGTCTGGTCGCTGACTTCATCGGCCCCGATGTCGATATCCCGGCGCCGGACATGTATACCAACGAACGAATCATGGGGTGGATGATGGATGAATATTCCACCATCCGCCGCCAGCACGTCCCGGCAGTCATCACCGGAAAACCGGTCAGCATGGGCGGCAGTGTCGGACGTTCCGATGCCACTGGGCGCGGCGCGTATTACTGCATTCGAGAACTTGCCAAAAAACACGATCTGGATCCGGCATCGACCACCGTAGCCATTCAGGGCTTCGGAAATGCCGGGCAGCATGTGGCGCGGCTGTTGCATAAAGACGGATACCGTATCGTGGCGATCAGTGATTCTCAGGGCGCTATTTATCGACCCGAGGGCTTTGATATTCCCAGCCTCATTCGAACCAAAGAAGAAACACGGCACGTTCAAGCGGTATACTGTGACGGCGCACTCTGCACGTCCATTGATGCAGACACGTTAACCAATGAGGAATTGCTCGAACTGGACGTCGACATCCTGGTTCCGGCGGCACTGGAAAATCAAATTACGGAAGAAAATGCCGAGCGCATTAAGGCGAAATACATTGTCGAAGTCGCCAACGGACCGATCACGTCAGCAGCCGATGAAATTCTCAATGCAAACGAAATTGAAGTGGTGCCTGATATTCTAGCCAATGCCGGCGGCGTCACCGTCAGCTATTTTGAATGGCTGCAAAATCGGTCCGGCGAATATTGGGAACTGCAGACGGTGCACAAAAAACTGCAGACCATCATGTCGCGCGAATTTAAACGGATCTATGATCTGCATCTCGAAATCAAAACCGACATGCGCACGGCGGCTTACGTCCACGCCATCAAACGTATCGGTGAAACCATGGAAGCGAAAGGGACCTGCAGCTATTTTTCGAAAAGTAAGTAGGTTTCTGGAACAGGACTTAACTGGAGTTCCTTCCCACCTTTCCTTCATCCAATGCTTGGAAAATTTCTGGAATTATAAAATGATGGATGTATGAACCGACTCGAAGACATCATTCTGAATAACTGCGGGCCGCTGGCTCCGATCATGACCGGCACCAACGCACGGCTCAATAAACTGGAGGGCGTGAAAGCCGTACTTTTTGATGTGTACGGCACGCTGATTATTTCCGGCTCCGGCGATGTGGGGACAGCCACGGCGATTGATACATCCGAAGCGCTCACGCAGGCGCTCGTCGTTGCCGGATTTCAAGGTGACCCCGAACAGGCCGGATTGATTGGCAAAGATATGATGAAAGCCGAAATCCAGGCCTGGCACCTAGCTGGTCGCGAAGCCGGCGCCGATTATCCCGAAGTGGAAATCACCAAAGTCTGGAGCAAGATCATCGAACGCCTTTCTCAAACCGAAGCCATCAAAAAACACGAAATTGCTCCCGATCAGATCCGCCGGCTCGGGCTCGAATATGAATGCCGGGTGAATCCCGTTTTTCCAATGCCTGGAAGTATTGAACTGCTGGACGGATTAAAGGCGCGCGGATTTCCCATGGGGATTGTTTCCAACGCGCAGTATTACACCCCTATCATTTTTTCCGCGTTTTTTGAACGCTCATTGGAAGCCATCGGTTTTGATCCGGAATGCTGCGTCTGGTCCTTTAAGGAGCTGAAAGCCAAACCCTCGGCCGACCTTTTTCCAAAGGCTGGAAAATTCCTGGAACAGAATCACGGCATCAAACTTTCCGAAACCGTCTATGTCGGCAACGACATGCTGAACGATATCTACACCGCAAAAGAAGCGGGATGCCAAACCGTGCTGTTTGCCGGGGACAAACGTTCGTTGCGACTGAGGGAAGATGATGAGCGGTGCAAGGATCTTCAGCCGGATGCGGTGATTACTTCACTGAATCAATTGCTCGAGATTGTTTAATGGAGGGTCGCAGGCTCTGCGACCTATTAATCATATAATTGGGCGCGAGCAACCCCTTTCGTGTGACCCTCCAAAGGTCATTTGCCTGCGGCAGCCTTCAGCTGTTCGAGTGCTTCATCAGGAACACGGAGCTGTCCGAATCCGGTGCCGAGTTTGAGATCGGGCGTGTTGGCGCCGTGGTAATCCGTTCCGCCGGTGCAGATGAGCCCGAGCTCTTCGGCCCAGCCTTTGAACTTCTGGATATTTGCCGGTTGGTGCTCGGCATAATAAACTTCCAGCCCACCGAGGCCACATTCGGCCAGCCCCATAATGAGACCGCGCAACTGATCATCGTGGAGATAAATCGTGGCGGGATGTGCAAGCACGGGGATGCCGCCGGCATTTCGAATCAGTTCAATGCATTCGCGGCCGGTATAGCGGTATCGCTCAACATAGGCGGGCCGCCCTTTGGCCAGTAACAGTTCAAACGCGGATTTTCGACTTTTCACGAGGCCGCGCTTCACAAGGGCTGCCGCAAAATGAGGACGTCCGATCACATCAGCACCAGCGTGCTTCTCGACATCGGACCACATCAAACGATAACCGAGTTTATTCAGCCGTTTTAGAATTTCGTGGTTTCGTTCTTTGCGCCCTTCCCGGACCGTGTCGATTTTTTCGAGCAGAGCCGCGTTGGTATAATCGATAAAATAGCCCAGCACATGCATGGTGCCTTTTGCACATTCTGCACTGAGTTCGATACCCGGGACGGTTTCCACACTCGACCCAGCCCCGGCTTCAAAAAGCGGAACAATGCCGCCGACCGTATCGTGATCGGTCAGCGCAATCGCCGAAAGCCCACGCTCTTCAGAGATCTGGACCAGTTCCGCGGGCGTGTTGGTGCCGTCGGAATAAACAGAATGTGTATGTAGATCAATCATCAAAATGCTCAAACAAAATCAGAAACACTATAGAGTTTCGAAATCCGATCGCCAAACTCCGTTTGTTTAAATCGCCTGCTTAAGTCTTAAATCGGGAATGTTGATCAGAAAACGCTCATTTAGAGCGCTTTTTTCAACACAAATCCGGAGGGAATAGCCTCTCCAAACTTGACCGCCCTATCACCTCTAACCTAAAGTCCGCGTATTATTTAAATTGAAGCATTAGCAGCTTAATCCAGGCAATTACTCAGTTAAAAATTTGGAGAATATCATGTCTAGTTACAAAGTCCTCGAAATGAGCAACGACTTACCCATTCGCACGGATAAACCGATCCACAGTGGTAAAGTTCGCTCCGTCTATTGGCTGACCGCAGCGGACAGCAAACGTCTCATCGAGGAGAAAAACTATGATTGTCCTGCAGATGCCGACCTTGGAATCATGGTTATCAGTGATCGTATTTCCGCCTTCGAGATCATCTGGAAAGGTGAAGAAGGCATGAACGGCGTACCAGGAAAGGGTGCCGCTCTGAATGCCATTTCAAATCACTGGTTCAAGCTGTTCCGTGAAAACGGGCTGGCAGATAATCACATCCTTGCTACTCCTCACCCGCTGGTGTGGATTGTTCAAAGAGCACGCCCTGTTATGGTCGAAGCTATTGCACGCAACTATATCACCGGTTCAATGTGGCGTTCATACGCAAAAGGTGAACGTGAGTTTTGTGGCATTCCTGTCGCGGAAGGTCTTGAAAAAGATACGAAGCTCCCGGAGCTTCTCATTACACCTTCCTCAAAAGGTATTCTCAAAGGTATCCCTGGAGTACCAGAGATTGATGATGTAAACATCACGCGTTCCGATATCGAAAATAACTTCGAAGCATTCAAGTTTCAGTCCAAAGAAGATATTGCCCTGTACGAAAAACTGCTCGTTGAAGGCTTCCGCCTTATTGAAGCTGAGTTGGATAAAATCGGACAAATTTTCGTGGATACGAAATTTGAGTTTGGCTACGTAAAAGATGCATCTGGCGCAGACAAACTGATCTACATGGATGAGGTTGGCACCCCCGACTCTTCACGCCTTTGGGATAAAGAACAGTTTGCAGAAGGCAAAGTGGTTGAGAACTCAAAAGAGGTCTTCCGCAAAGCACTGATGGCCCACTTCCCGGATGCCGATATCCTCACCAATAAAGAGCGCATGGATGAGCGGGTTGAGCTTGGTAAAGAGCTTCTACCTCAATCGTTGCTCCAAACGGTATCTGACACCTATACTGAGATTGCCAAAACCATAACCGGTGAAGATATTGTAATTACAGAGGATCCCAAAGGGGACATCACTGAGATTCTTAAAGAGCAGTACGGTCTGATCGATTAAACTGGCCTCTTATGATTGAAGAAATCCGTGAATTGAAATGAACGCCTTTCTGGAAAGTTTCCTCGATTATATCTCGTTGGAACGCGGGCTGAGCATTAACACGCGTAAAGCCTATGCCGACGACATCGGCCAGTTCCTGGAGTTCCTCGACCGGAAAGGCGTTACGTCGTTAAATCAGGTCAATCGCAAGCTGGTGCTGGATCATCTGATGGCCATGAAAGCCAACGGGATGTCAACCAACTCGATTTCGCGGCACTTAGTTTCCATTAAGGTCTTCTTTCGTTATCTCCAGCAGGAAGGTTTGCTGGATAAAAATGTAACGGACACGATGGATTCTCCCAAACTCTGGAAAATCCTGCCCGACACCCTCTCTGAAAAAGAGGTCGATCTCCTTTTAAAAGCGCCGGATATGCGAAAACCGCTTGGCGTGCGCGACCGGGCCATCCTCGAAATGTTCTATGCCTCGGGACTTCGCGTCTCCGAATTGGCCAACCTACAAACTACCGACCTTCACCTGGAAGACGGCTACATCCGGGTGATCGGCAAAGGCCGAAAAGAACGGGTCATTCCGATTGCCCGCGATTCAGCCAACATTCTGGAGTGCTATCTCGAAGAGGTCCGCCCGATCCTCTGCGATAATCCCTATCTCCAGAACGTGTTTGTGTCGCGCCGCGAAAAAGCCCTTTGCAGACAGCGCCTTTGGCAGATTATTAAAAAATACACCAAAGACGCGGGCATTATGAAAAACGTCACGCCGCACACCCTGCGCCATTCCTTTGCCAGCCATCTACTGCAGAACGGCGCCCCGCTCCGCGTCATTCAGGAAATGCTCGGCCACGCCGACATTGCCACCACCCAGATTTACACCCACGTAAACCCCGAACGCCTGAAATCGATCCACCAGCAGTTCCATCCCAGGGCATAACAACGTAGATGAAGCTTCCAGCTTCATTGTGCACCACGAAGCAGGATGCATCGTCTACATTTGCGGCTTCCAAAAATCTGCTCATTCTCTATTCTTTCCCGATTGTTGAATAATAAATTTATAGGTTGTCCGTTTATCATTTACTGCTATGGCACATTTTAAATATATAGGCCGCTCGAAAAGCGGAGAGCGCGTTGAAGGTGTCGTTGATTCCAACGACCGCTCCGGTGCCGTCCGAATGATTGAGGCACTGGGTCATATTCCGGTCTCGATCACTGAAACCACCAAGACGCACAAGCAAACGGAAGCGACGTCCGGAAAACGCTTTAAATTTGAGCTCGGGTTTCAGCGCAAAGCCAAAATGAAACTGCAGGATCTCCTGCTGTTTTCCCGTGAACTTTCCGACCTCGTAGCCTCCGGCATGACCATCGGTCGGGCCCTGCATACCTTGGCCGCCCGGAAAGATGAAACCGCGACGGGTCGGATTGTGGAAACGCTGCGCGACGAAATTGTGCAGGGCACCTCCCTCTCCGATGCCCTGGAAATGTATCCCGAAACGTTTTCCTCTTTATATATCAATCTCGTTAGAGCTGGCGAAGCTTCCGGCAATCTGCCCGGTGCGCTTGAAAATATCTGCATTCACTATGAACGGGTACATGAAGCGCGCGGAAAAGTCATCGGTGCGCTGGTTTATCCCGCGATCGTGATGCTGGTCGGAGCAGGCGCGGTAATTTTCCTGATGGCAGTGATCGTTCCGAAATTTGCAACCACGTTTGACGAAATGGGCGCGGAACTTCCGACCCCCACCATCGTTATGATGGCCTTGAGTAGCTTTATCGTTAGATATGGTCTGGTGCTGGCCGGCATTATTCTGGCGGCCATCATCTTTATCCAGAAATCGGTAAAGCACGGAAAAGGTCAGCAAATCTGGCATAAGATCCAGCTAAAAATTCCCATCATAGGCAATATCATCACGGCGAATGCGTATGCCCATTTTTCCCGAACCTTCGGTACGTTGCTTCGCAACGGTGTATCCGTGCTGCCAGCCCTTGGCATTGTTCAGAAAACAATCGATAACGTCATCATTTCAACTGAAATCGGTAAAGCCCGCGATCGTGTGACGGATGGCGCGAGCATTTCGAAGCCGTTGGCTCAGGGAAAAATTTTCCCGAGACTGCTGATCGACATGCTGGCCGTCGGTGAGGAAACCGGCGATATGGCCGGAGCGCTATCCCACATTACCCGACGCTACGACGCCGAGCTGGACCGCATGGTCAAAACCTGCACTACGGTGCTTGAACCTTTATTGCTTGTTCTTGTCGCATTTATTGTGGGTGCCATTGCCGTCAGCCTGCTGCTGCCGGTACTGACATTGACAGACAATCTGCATATTTAACAACCGGAAGGAGAGTTCCAATGAATGGAAAACAAGAGAATAAAATGAATCGCCGCAAGGGCGGCTTTACCCTGATTGAAATTCTGCTCGTCGTCGTCATCATCGGCATTTTGGCCGGTATTGGTATCCCGGCTCTGTCCGGCAAATCCGAACAGGCAAAAATCGCGCAGGCGCAGGCCAACATCAAAGCCCTTGAATCGGCGCTGGCCATCTATGAGATGAATAATGGGGCCTACCCAAGCGGCCTTGACGGCCTGCTGGATTCCTCAAAACAGGGGTTTCCTTTCCTGGATAAACAGACGGTGCCGAAAGATCCTTGGGGCAACCCGTTTAGTTTTACCGCGCCCGGCTCGCACAATACCTATAAATTCGACATTTCTTGTACCACGCCAAGTGGTAAAACGATCGGCAACTGGGACGAATAAAAGAAATCATGCACGGCTGTCATCCAGCTGAAAACGGCCCGCGGAGAAAAAATCGGCGGGCCGGTTTTACGTTAATCGAAGTGATTCTGGTCGTTGTGGTGGTTCTGATTATTTCCGCCATTGCGTTGCCCTCCCTTTCCAGCTCGCTGAAGGGCAATAAGCTGCGCACCACGGCCCAGACGATCAGTCGCATGAGCCGCTATGCCCGCGGTATGGCGATCATGCGTGAGCAGAAAATGACGCTCGTGCTGAATCACGAAACCATGGAAATCTTCCTTGGCGGCGATTTGGCGCAGACCAATGCCTCTGATGGTGAACTCGATTTTGATGCCTTTAAAAATCTGGGCTATAAAACCGAAGGCGCCGCTGAATCCTCGCAATCTGCAGGCGTCGAAAAGGAAGTCCGAAAACTCCTGCCAGATGACCTAACCATCCGTGAATTTGAAAAGGATTGGACAGAGGCGGATGATGCATTCCCTGATCTTTACCTGATCCACTTTTTCCCGAACGGTCAATGCGACGCCTTTGAGATCGAAATTGAAGACAACCGCGGAACCGTGATTCGAATGGAAAACGATCCAATCTCTGGAAAAATCACGTCAGAATTTCTGCAATAGATACCCATCCAGTCCGTTTATCAGTTGAATTTGCAAAAGAACGCAATACGTAGTACTCATTATGCATTATGGATATTTCGGACATTGAGTGTATCAACGCCTATCTGGGCGGTGACCGTGACGCCTTGGCGCCGTTGGTGGAAAAATACAAACGTCCGCTCTATTCCTTTATCCTGAAAATGACCGAAGGCCGTGAAGATGCGGACGAGATTTTTCAGGAAACGTGGTTTCGGGCCCTGAAAAATATTGAAAAATTTAAACATAAGAATTTCCTGAACTGGTTGTTCCGCATCGCCCACAACCTGGTGATTGACCGGGCGCGGCGAAGAAAAAAGCATGTTTCACTGCAGAGTGGAATCGGTGGCGATGAGGATGGAAATGCCACGCTGGAGGATCATCTGGCCGCTCAGGGCATTACACCGGCCGAAGAAACCGGCGGTACGATGCTCGGAGTACAGATTGAAGAGGCGGTTAAAACGCTCTCTCCGGAGCAGAAAGAAGTCTTTATGCTCAGGATGTATGGTAACGTTTCATTCAAGGAAATTGCCAAGCTCCAGAAGTGCTCCATTAATACATGTCTGGCCCGGATGCAATATGCACTGGGCAAATTGCGTTCTATATTAAAGGACGAATATGAAGAATTGCAGGAGGCCATGTCATGAAGTGCCAAGATGCTGAAAAATATATACTTTTACAGGATTCCGGTGAAATGCCGGAAAAACGCGCGAATGAACTCGCCGCGCACCTGCACGACTGTGAGCCATGTCAGGAATTTCAATTTTCGCTGATCGAATCTCAGGTTCATTTCCAGACATTGGAAGAAGAGCCCTCGGCGACTGCGATGCAGAATGTGCTGCGCGAGGCCCGGATGAATACTCCGGAAGGCCGCAACGTTCGACTTCCCCACTTTGGATGGCGACCGGCGATAGGCATGGCTGCCGCACTAGTGATCGGACTGGGTCTCTTTTTCGGCCAGTATTCATCCGACCAGGTGGCGATGGAACTGGTTATGACGGAAACCCAGCTGCTGGAAACCGAGGATCAGGTGGCGAGCACAATCTATGACGGGTTCTCCGATGACGACCTCGCGTTCAACTTCCTCATGACCTACGAAGACAGCTTCGCGTCACTTTAAGGAGGTAAGGACAAGTCCTCACTTGTCCGCCTTCGGAAATTCAGCGGTGTGGGGACACACCGCCCTACCGAAATCGTTCCTTTAACTCATCGAGCGAGTTGATCGGTTTTTCGCAGGCATAATTCCGGCAGATATAAACCGTCGGTTTTCCATCCACCATCTGCTGCTCTTTCGTGAACGGTGCTAATTCCGCCAATTTTTCCGCATTCGCAGAATCTTTAAGCAGCACAACTTTTCCCGGCTTATAAACGGAATTCAGAACATCCAACATGGGTTTGGCATCCGCCTTCTCACCCACCACTACGATTTCAATGGTCTCGCCTTCCGCAAACTGCAGCGCAATCAGGGCCTGAGCAAAGTTTGAGGGCGACCGCTCAATCATACCGCCAAAGGCCTTTCCTGTTTCGGCGGCTTTCCTTTCAAGGTCAGAA
>CAKZQV010000476.1 GCA_937141895.1 uncultured Verrucomicrobiota bacterium | reverse complement strand
CTTAAAAGGCCGACGTCCACCGCCGAGAACAGACCTTCCGACCCAAGTTCCAGAGCCTGGAAAACATCCTCCCGAAAAAGTTCCAGAGTCTGGAACAGAACGTCCGCCGGTCGACCCGAAAAAACCGCTGCCAGAACTGCTGTTTGAGCGGATGATCTGCAGCGCCACGGTGCGCTATATTGATTTCGAACTCGATCAACTCGATATCGCCCTCAAGCTGGAGGCCAAAGCGGTCAACCTTTCCACGTTGTCTGATCCCGAAGCCGGATGGGGCGCGGCGCAGATTTCCGGTTCGCTGGGCAATGATCACAATAGGTATAAAACCGACCTCCATCTGCGCTTGGCCCCGGTCCGCGAGGTGGATAACCTATCGTTCGATCTCACCGGCCGGGTCATGGAAATTGACCCGCGATCCCTCGAATCGCTCTGGAAACGGGCGGGTATACGTCCCGCACCCTTCGGGATCGAACCGGAATTTCACAGCCGGAATCATCAGTTTGTAGACTCGCAGGTCAGTGTGTCGATGCGCGACGTGAAGCTGGAAGATAAACTTTCACGCAAGCTCGGGGGCATGGGCACGGTGGAGTCTTTGGACGTTTCGGTTCCAATCACTGGAAGTCTGGATCGGCCGCGCGGCGATTTTCAGTCGGCCCTCATGTCGGCGATTAGCTCAAATGCCGGTTCGCTGCTTAATGCATGGCTCCAGGGGCAGATGGAAAAGCACGGTGGATCCGGGAAACCGCAGCCCGCCGCGGCCGATGCCGCTGTCGAGGCCCTGGGCGCCGCGGTGCCCGAAATCGGCGAAAGCGAGACCATAAAGAGAGTTTTAAAGGATTTGGCAGAGGGCGAGCCATCCGCTACAAACGCGCCTCCTCCGATCAGTTCCGATACTGCTGTTGATATTCTCGGCGAGCACATCAAGGAGATCGGTGAGGATGAAGAGCTCAAGAAGGAGCTCAAAGGTTTAGGCAAATGGCTGTTTGGTGAGTAGCAATAATAGCCCGGGAATATAAGAATTTGAAGGCCTCGCAGAGACGCAGGGTACGCAGAGCAGAAAATAACTCAGCGCTCTCTGCGAGGAAAGAGAGACCATTTATGATCGTAGTTTTACTAACTGTAATTGCTTATTTCTTCGGCGCGGTTCCCTTCGGGCTGCTGGTAGCAAAATCCAAGGGCGTCGATATCCGCGAGCAGGGCAGCGGTAATATTGGCGCGACCAATGTATTCCGCGTACTCGGTAAAGGGCTCGGCATTTTTACCTTTGTGCTCGATGCGCTGAAGGGTTTTATTCCGGCCTTTGTTTTTCCAATGATTGGAAATGTGGATCCGGTCTATGGTGTGCTCTTCGGCTTCACGGCCATCATCGGTCACAGTTTTCCGATTTACCTCAAATTTAAAGGCGGCAAAGGTGTCGCCACCAGTGCCGGTATGCTCCTCGGCGTGGCACCCGCCGCAGTCGGCGTAGGCTTTCTGGTGTGGATTACCTGCATTGTGGTTTCACGGATTGTTTCGCTTTCGTCGATGCTGGCCGCCGTGGCCGTGGCCGTCACTGTTTGGGTGATGGGCGACAAAAGCATGGAGGTCAACTGGGCGCTCACCGCGCTGGCCGTACTCGTCATCTGGCTGCACCGCGCAAATATCAAACGATTGATGAATGGAACTGAAAACCGCTTTGGAAAGAAAAAGGAGAAATCTGCATGAAGGTAACCGTATTAGGTGATGGAGGCTGGGGCACGGCGCTGGCGATGGTATTGGATCGTAACGGACACGAAGTCACCGTCTGGGGACCGTTTGAAAGCTATGTCGATGAGATGCGGATTTTTAAAGAAAACATCACCTATCTCCCCGGCGTTAAACTGCCCGATTCCATCAGCTGGACCTCCAGCCACGCCAATGCGGTCGACGAAGCCGAACTAATCGTGATTGTGGTTCCGTCGCGTTACTACCGTCAGACCCTCGAAGATTTTAAAGCCTACATTCCCGAAAACGCCCTCATCATTAGTGCCACCAAGGGACTCGATGAAAAAACGTACGAACGGATGAGCGAAGTGGCAGAAAAAATTCTGGGCCACGACGTTGCCGTACTGTCCGGCCCAAGTCATGCCGAAGAGGTGGCGCGCGGGGTGCCGTGTGCTGTGGCGATTGCTGCCAAAGAGCATGCGGTGGCCGAGCAGATCCAGGAAATTTTTGTAAACGAAACCTTCCGCGTCTACACCCTCGACGATGTGATTGGCGTGGAACTCGGCGGTGCCCTAAAAAATGTGGTGGCCGTGGCGGCCGGGATTTCCGACGGGCTGGGTTTTGGCGACAACACCAAGGCAGCTCTCATGACCCGCGGTATTGCCGAAATTACGCGCCTCGGCGCGGCGCTCGGTGCCAAGCCGGAAACCTTTATGGGGCTCAGCGGCATCGGCGACCTGATGGTCACCTGCATGAGTCAGCACTCCCGGAACCGCGGGGTGGGTGAGCGCCTTGGAAAAGGTGAAACGCTAGACGATATTATGGCTTCCATGAAAATGGTCGCCGAAGGCATATGGAACTGTCAGGCCGCGGCCGAACTGGCCGACAAAAAAGGCGTCCCCGTTCCGATCACCGATCAGGTCAACGCCGTCGTCCACCAAGGCAAAGACCCGCGCGAAGCCGTCATCGCCCTCATGGGCCGCGCACCCAAAGCCGAGCAGGAATAATCAGCCACAGATTACACGGATGATTGGGATGAAACAGGAGCTTGGTGATAAAGTTCTGATTCGCCCTTAAGCGGTGTAGTACGTGCTTCTTTGCGAAGAAAAGAGCGCGTAAAATGGCAGAATTAGCGCGCTAAATTGATCGTTATTCACGATAAATTATGTTCTGAAGAAGCCCGCCCTACACCAGAGGAGAGCTTTATCAACAGTCTGACAGGAGTCGTTTGAAAACGGCTCCTGTTTTTCTTTTCCCGGGTGAGCCTTGGACGGCTCGGCGATCCGTCCCTACCGGAAATGGGCTGAACCACGAAGAAATGCGGATGGAACTTGCACGTTTAAATCATATTTTGGAGGGACATTGTCCTCAATGTCCACCTTGCGAACTCGGACATTGAGGACAATGTCCCTCCAGATAAAACTTTGAAAACGAACTGAAAATGGCAAGATTTGGAATTGCCTCGGTGCAGGAGCCGACTGGAAGTCGGCGGTACGTTGTATCGCCCGCATCCTGCAGGCTTCCGTCGGGCGGAAAAAATGCGCTCACAAAGGAGCAAATTTACAAGGTCTGGAAAATTTAACCTTCGTGAGCTAGCCTGAATATTTCACAAACAAAGAAGCGTATTTCCTGTTAACTGCTATAATG
>CAKZQV010000475.1 GCA_937141895.1 uncultured Verrucomicrobiota bacterium | reverse complement strand
AGAACGCATTATCCTCAGCAATCAGAATCTTCATCAACCAATCTCCAAAGAGCTTCTCACTTGGCTTAACATCCCCTCAACCCAGCTCCATTCATGACATAGTTGCAAATCGGCCATAGACGTTCAATCGTTTTCAAACCTTGGAAAACAAACAAAAAAAACGCCCCGAAATACCGGAGCGTCCTATGGGTTTTCCAAACAGTGGAAACAAATTACACATGGTCCGTAATATCAACCACTTCTTTAACCGCAGGAACGCGCTCTTTCAGTAGCGTCTCAATTCCGTTCTTCATCGTCATACGAGCACCGGGGCAGCCCTTGCATCCGCCTTCGAGTTCAATATAGACAATGCCGTTATTTACATTGGTTACATTGCCACCTCCGCCATGAGACTGAAGCGCCGGGGATACTTCCTCGTCCATCACCACATTGACCGCATCTAAAATTTCCTGATCTGTCATGATTCTTTCCTTTTCTCTAGATGAAATTGACTTACCGATGTGTAATCCCTACTACTTTCCCCCGACTTTAACAAGCACTCTGGAGCCATTTATGATCGAATACCTGCTCAACGTTCTCAAGGGGGCCCTGATGGGTGCCGCCAACGTCATTCCCGGAGTTTCCGGCGGCACCATGGCCCTGCTCACGGGTATCTTTGAAAAACTGATCCACGCCATAAAATCCTTCGACCTCACCGCCATCAAACTGGCCTGCAGCTTCAAATTCAAAGAACTCTTCGAGCACATCGACATCAAGTTTCTCTCTGCCATCGGAATAGGGGTCATTGCCAGCATCCTGACCGTTGCCCGTATTCTGGAATATCTTTTCGAGCATCAGGCCCTCTATGTCTGGGCCTTTTTCTTCGGCCTCATCCTCGCCTCCGTCTATTTCGTCGGAAAAAAAATCACCCGAAAATCAGGGGCCGTATTCCTGCTCTTTGCGTTGGGCACCGCGATCGCCGTTGGGATTGCTTTTCTCGAACCGGCATCTCAAAACGACTCACTACCCTATCTGCTGCTCTGCGGCGCAGTGGCCATGTGTTCCATGATCCTGCCCGGTCTCTCCGGCTCGTTTGTGCTGTTACTCATGGGCAACTATGAACTGGTCATGATCGATGCCGTGAACACCTTTAATCTCAGCGTGATTATCCCCATGGGCATCGGATCTGTACTCGGCCTCGCCATCTTTGCCCGCCTACTCTCCTGGGTTTTTAAAAAATATCACGACCAAACCATCGCCCTGCTCACCGGCTTCATTTTCGGATCCTTGGCCATTCTCTCGCCGTGGAAAGAGGCCATCATTAAAACCTTCCAGGACGGGGAGGAGATCAAAGAAAAAGTAACCGGCTACACCTACGCTTTTCCCGAATTTACAGACCCTGGAACCTGGGTCGCTTTCGGCATCATGCTCGCCGGAATGATCATCATTGCGGTGGTGGAAATCACCGCAGGAAAAAAAGCCGACGACTAAGTACCCACGAAATGCCGTTCATCATGCCGGTTTTCGAACCCGTGATATAGCACTACCTTAAACAGTAGCCATGCATCGCGAATCGGCGCCACATGACTTCTGCGCCCGCGATTATAAAGGGTTGAAATCCGAACCGAGTCAATCCGGATATGCCGAAGCGCGGCATGCACCAGCACATCAAATTCAAACGCAAACCGCGCTTCGGAACTCAGGATAAACGGAATGATGTCTGCACGATAAAATCGATATCCACACGGCGGGTCAGCCACATAAATTTTAACCAGCCGATTCAGCACCCAGGCCATAAACCGGTTGGTCCACTGACGAATCAAGGGCATCCCCCGAGTGTTTGACATCCGGTTACCGATCAGCATCGGAATACCGGTACGGTTATACGCATCAATAAAGTGCGGAATTTCCTCCGGATCGTGCTGACCGTCACCATCCAGCACAATCACCGCATCGCAACCCAGCGTTTTGGTTTCCTGAAAACCGAGGGTGAGCGAAGCTCCCTTCCCTCGATTTTGATCATTGCGCAGCACAAGCGCGCCGGCCTTTTGCGCAATCAGGGCGGTGTCATCCACCGAACCATCATCCACCACAACGACTTTGAGAGGACCTTGCGCCAAAGCGGCCTTAACGACCTGCTCAATATGTCCGGCTTCGTTAAACGCACAAATCAGCACGCAGAAAGTGTCCACCTTCTTGGTGCTGTTTTCCATAGGAGAAACTCCGCTTAGGGCTGAATCATTTTATCTGCACGATAGGATGAACGCACCAACGGCCCGGAAGCGACTGCATCAAAACCGATTTCATACGCCGCGTCTTCGAAATCAACGAACTCCTTCGGCGTAACAAAGCGCTTCGTATGTGCATGGTCCCGCGTCGGCGCCATATACTGGCCGATCGTCAACAGACGAATACCGTGATCATAGATATCCTGCAGGCATTCCATCACTTCTTCGTTCGTTTCTCCGAGGCCGAGCATGATGCCGGTTTTAACTTTGATGGAACCATCGCCGTATTCGGATGCCATCTTCAGTATTTTCAGCGAACGCTCATAGGTTGCACCCGAACGAATCGAACGCTGTAGACGTTTCACCGTTTCCACATTGTGGTTAAAAACAATCGGGCCCGCATCCAGCACTTTATAAAGGGATTCTTTACGGCCCCAGAAATCCGGCGTCAGCACCTCAACGGTAAGCCCCGGAACGCGCTCTTTAACCGCCGTAATCGTCTGCGCAAAAATTTCGGCGCCACCATCGAGTACGTCATCGCGGGTGACCGATGTAATCACCACATGTTTCAGATTCATTTTCTCCACCGCATCGGCCACGCGGCGCGGTTCGTCCAGATCCAGCCCTTCCGGCTTACCGAAAGCAATCGAACAGAACCGGCAGTCGCGCGTACAGACGTTGCCCAGAATCATGACCGTAGCTGTGCCGTGATTCCAGCACTCATGACGGTTCGGACACTTTGCATCTTCACAGACCGTATGAAGGCCGTTTTTCTTCAGCGCATTGTGAGTTTCAGAATATTCTTTATCCGTTTGAATCGGACGACGCATCCAATCAGGGATTCGTTCCGGCCTTACAGGTTTAGTCATTTCGCTCATATTATATTCTCCGGTTCGCCCCCGAACCACCCCAGTTGAATATCCAATATAGAATATGGAATATCGATGCTCGAAGGATGACCTTCTTTATTCATCTGTTCCTTATACGATATTCATTATTCGCGGTGTCAGCCGCGCAGGGTTTCAATCATCTTCGTCAGTTTGTCGGCTTTCTCGCCAAGCTCATCCTTACGCTTACGCTGAATATCCACCACATCTTTCGGTGCCCGATCCACAAAATTCGAATTCTCAAGTTTTTTCTTCACGCTGGTCAGGAAACCGTTCACTTCATTCAGCTCCTTCGTGAGCTTCTCGATTTCGGCATCCACATCAACCAGACCTTCGATCGACATATAAACGGTACCGAGCGCGCTGATACCACTCGGCATGGCCCCTTCCGGTGAGAAGTCAACATCCACCTTGATCTCCTCCGCGTTCAGCGCGGCAGAAATCGATGCTTTATCCTCTTCGATCTGTTTCGCCACATCCTGATTGGAAGCGCGCACCACAAATTTGGCCGTCTGTTTATTCGCCAGATCATATTCTGCGCGCAGAATACGGCCCACGCGAATCAGGTCATGTTTTCCATCCACATATTTAACAATCGCCGGTTTAATGCCGGATGCAATCGAACCTTCCGGCCAGGCCGCATTCATGATCGATTCAGATTCGTAATTATACCCCATGCCTTCCCAAAGCTCTTCCGTCTGGAACGGCATAAACGGATGCAATAGACGTAGCGCCGTGGAGAACGAAAAATGCATCACCTGCAGCGTATGCTTTTTCTGCTCCGGCGCACCCTTATAGAGAATCGGCTTCGCGTATTCCAAATACCAATCACAGTAGCTGTGCCAGAAGAAATCATACAGCGCCAACGTAGCATCGTTAAAACGATAGCGACCGAGGTTATCATTCACCGAAGCAATCGCTTCATTCAACTTCGCCAGCAGATGCTGATCATCCGGCGTCAGCTCGTCGTTGTTAAATGACAGATCCTTTACGTCGAAATCTTCGGAATGCATTTCCATAAAACGCGCGGCATTCCAGATCTTGGTTCCAAAGTTACGACCGATTTCAAATTTCTCGTCGTTAATATAAACATCCTGCCCCGTCGCCGTAATCATCAGCAATGAGAAGCGAAGCGCATCGGAGCTGTACTTTTCAATGATGTCCAGCGGGTCGATGGAATTGCCTAGCGATTTCGACATCTTGCGTCCCTGATCGTCGCGCACCGTGCCGTGGATATAAACGGTATCGAACGGGATATCGCCCATTACTTCGATGCCCGACATAATCATACGCGCCACCCAGAAAAAGATAATCTCGTTACCCGTCACCAGCGTATGGGTCGGATAATAGAATTTCAGATCCTGCTCTTCATTCGGCCAGCCGAAAACACTGAACGGCCAGAGCCAGGAAGAAAACCAGGTATCGAGCACATCTTCATCTTGACGAATATTCGCCGACTGACATTTCGTACAGGCAGTTTCTTCCGTTTTAGCTGCCCACTCGTGACCGCAGTCATCGCAATAGAAAATCGGAATGCGGTGTCCCCACCAGATTTGACGGGAAATACACCAGTCGCGGATATTTTCCATCCAGCCCATGTAGGTCTTATTCCAGCGCTCCGGCACAAATTTAATGCGGCCGTCATTCACTGCTTCAATCGCCGGACGGGCCAGCGATTTCATCTTCACAAACCATTGCGGAGAAAGACGTGGTTCAACCACCGTGTCACAGCGGTAGCAATGCCCCACCGCGTGCATGTGTTTATCCACCTTTTCAACCAGACCACCGGACTTCAGATCTTCCATCAATTGCTTACGGCATTCAAAGCGATCCATACCTTCATACGGTCCCGCTTCTTCATTCATGATGCCGTTATCCGTCATCACGTTGATCTGCTGAAGCTCATGACGCAGGCCCATCTCAAAGTCGTTCGGATCGTGCGCCGGCGTGATTTTCACGATACCGGTTCCGAATTCCGGGTCGACATAGTCATCGGAAATAATCGGAATTTCACGATTCACGATCGGAAGAACAACCGTTTTCCCGATCAGATCTTTGTAACGTTCATCCCGCGGATTCACCGCAACCGCCGTATCACCCAGCATCGTCTCCGGCCGAGTAGTGGCAACAACGAGCTTTTTCTTTGCATCTTTAACGGTGTACTTCAGATGATAAAGCGCGCCCTCAACCTCAACGTGTTCAGATTCCTCATCCGATAGCGCAGTTTCGCAGCGCGGACACCAGTTGATGATCCGGTTTCCGCGATAAATCAGATCTTTGTCATACAAACGGCAGAAAATTTCCAGAACCGCGTCGCTCAGACCTTCGTCCATCGTAAAGCGTTCGCGATCCCAATCGCAGGAAGCACCCAGCTTTTTCAGCTGATTCGAAATCGTGGATCCGTATTCATCTTTCCACTCCCAGACGCGTTCGAGGAATTGTTCACGCCCTAGATCATCGCGGGTTTTGCTTTCTTTTT
>CAKZQV010000474.1 GCA_937141895.1 uncultured Verrucomicrobiota bacterium | reverse complement strand
GGAGCGGCGTTCCCCGAGTCGGATTCTTCCGGGTTAATTACACTTTCACGATCTTCGTGACCCCAGTCGGCGTGAAGACCTGCCCCGGGTCAACCGGCAGTTACTCAGGACGGCACCCGTATAACGGTTCTGGCCAATGTCGGCTGTCGGGAAGACACCCTCCATGCCGTTCAAAACGGAGCTGAAGGGGTCGGGCTTTATCGTACCGAACGGGCTTATCTTGACCGCGCAATTCCCCCGGATGCGGACACACTGCTGGACGAAATGAAATCCACGCTGGAACCGGTCGCCGATTTGCCGATTTATATTCGATTGCTCGATGTTGGAGCCGACAAACCGCTCCCTTTTACGGATCCTTCCCGAGAAGTAAATCCGGCACTTGGAAAAAGAGGAATCCGCTTCCTGATGGACTATCCGGAATTATTACGAACCCAGTTGAATGCATTGCTCAAACTCTCTTGCGATTTTAACCTTCATATCATCGTACCGATGGTCACGCTGCCCTCGGAAATGGAGCACGTTCGAACGTGCCTGGCAGAAGAAGCCGAACAGCTTCAGATTTCTTCTCTGCCGAACGTCGGAGCCATGATTGAGACACCCGCAGCAGCGCTTGGAGCAAAAGCCATTGCAGAGTCATCCGATTTTTTCAGTCTGGGAACTAATGATCTGACCCAGTATGTTTTTGCCGCGGATCGGGAAAACTCTTCCGTCGATCACTATTTCAAGGATACAGATTCCGTTCTATTTCGCTTAATGAGCATGATTCGCCAGGATCTTCCAGACATTGGAATTTCAGTTTGCGGTGAATTGGCTGGCTATCCGGAACAGGTTGAAAAAATCCTGCGATGCGGGGTAAATTCATTGAGCGTTGCCCCGGCGCTCATCCCACAGATAAAAGAAAGCATTCGCAATATTCGGCTTTAATCGAGGCAAGCCCCGGTTTATCGTATTTTTTCACGAACTGAATAATCGGAAAGAGCAGCGAACCCATCATGATCATCGTAATTTCTCCCTCAAAAAGTATGGATATGGAAGCGGCCAACGTGAAGGACTTCACGGAACCGGTCTTTATGGATCAATCGCAGAAGCTGGTTTCCAAAGCTCGGAAATTTTCCAAGACACAGCTGATGGAATTTATGGATATCAGTGAAAAGCTGGCAGAGCTGAACCGCCAGCGTTTCAACGATTGGAAAACGCCATTTACTTTAGACAATGCCAAACAGGCCGCGCTGGCTTTCACCGGAGATGTCTACGACGGTCTTGATGCAAATTCCCTAAAAAAAGCAGACCTGAATTTTGCCCAGAACCATCTGCGCATTCTTTCGGGACTGTACGGCCTCCTTAAACCACTCGACCTGATTCAGCCCTACCGGCTTGAAATGGGTCGACCGCTGGAAACGCGCGGCGCAAAAAATCTCTATGAATTCTGGAAAGCGGCCATCACGGAAGAACTCAATCTGACCAAAGGCGATGTACTGGTCAATCTGGCCTCGAACGAATATTTCAAGGCAATCAACAAAAAAGCGCTCGATAAAGAAATCATCAGCCCGGTTTTCAAAGACGAAAAAAATGGCACGTTTAAGATCATCAGTTTTTTCGCAAAAAAAGCGCGTGGGTCCATGGCACGCTACATCATTGAAAACCGCGTAAAGACCTCAGATGACCTGCTGAACTTCAGTGAAAATGGGTATGCCTATAACCCCGAACTTTCTTTGCCGTCCAAGCCGGTCTTTACGCGTCCGGAAGCCAAGGCATAATCTAAAGGGTTACGCTTTGCAGCAGATGCAGCTGCCGGCGCGGCGATGAATTTTACGCGCTTGCATCATAGCCGAAATCGCCTTGGTAAAGCTACCGATGGGTTTCACCGCGGTCTGGGTTGGCATTAAAGAACATCCGTCCGCGTGAAGCTGTCGTACTCCACTCCAAGATTGCGGTTCGGTTTCGAGATAATACTTTTTTTTCGCCATTTTTAAACTCCGTGGTTCGTTCTTAAAGAGTAGCTATAAAACGGGAAAATTATGGGTTCCATGTGAATGAACCGTTAGATCACGGTTATCACTGATTCTCGCGCCCGCTGTTTTTCCAAGGTTTGGAACTTTGCCGGGCCTGCTGAGATAGGATATAAATAATGCATGAGATCCAGAGAGCAAATAAAATGCCTGCATGCTGTTTTTTCAGGGCGCGTCCAGGGCGTTGGATTCCGGTTTACAGTATATGAACTGGCGGCGTCATTTGACATCACCGGCTTTGTGAAAAACCTCTGGGACGGCACGGTCGAACTCAAGGCGGAAGGTCCGTTGCAGGAGCTGCATGATTTTCTGCATACCATTCAGGCTTCGCGACTGGGTCGGTATATTACGAAGGATCAAATCCAATGGGTGGAAGCAGGCGGAAACTTTAAGGGTTTCGGAATAGAGTTTTAATGAAGTATGCAATTTTAGGCGACATCCATGCCAACCTAGAAGCGTTGACGGCCGTCCTTACCGATGCAAAGGAACAGGGCGTGACGCATTATGCATGCACCGGTGATGTGGTGGGATATAACGCCGATCCAAAGGCCTGTCTCCAGATGATCCGTTCTCTGGACTGCAAAGTGGTTCAGGGCAATCATGATTACTATGCGGCCTGTAACGAAAACATGGAGCTCTTCACTCCCATGGCTCAGAAAAGTATCCGTTGGACCCGCAAGAATCTCTCCCCTTTTGAACGAAAATATCTACGCCGCCTGCCGCTGATTATTGATATTGAAAATTTCACCATTGTTCACAGCTCACTCAGTAATCCGCACCGGTGGAATTATATTTTTAAACGTAAAGCGGCCGATGCTAATTTCCGCAATCAGTTTAATAATGTCTGCTTTTTCGGGCACACGCATGTACCCTTGGCTTTTGTTAAAGGCGACACCATTGAAAAGGGTTTTTATGAAACCCTGACCATTCGGCCGAATTTTCAATATCTGATCAATGTCGGCAGTGTCGGTCAACCCCGCGACCGCAATCCCAAAGCCGCATATGTGATCTATGACCTCACCGCGCAGACGGTCGAGATGCGGCGTGTGGAATATGATAGAACCAGCACGCAGAAAAAAATAAGGGCAGCCGGGCTGCCCTTCCGAAATGCATTACGGCTGACCCAAGGTCGCTAAATCATAACGGCCGGCATTTTGGATTCACGCAGGATCACTTTCTGATTAACCCCAACCAGTTTAGCGTGAAATAAAGCCGCAGCCATTTCCAGATCGTGGCGCGTTCTGATTTTCATGTTGCTCGAGCCCGCTTCAACCATATGGGTTTCTGCAGGTTCGGGTACAAAGGCGGACTCATCATCAATGAGCTTCAAGCCTTTATTACGCGTATCGATAATGTCGAGCAGAACACTGGTTTTGAATGCTTGAGGCGTTTGTGCCGCCCACACCGTATTCCGGTCCAGCGTTTCTGCAACGCGCAAGCCTTTAGGTGAAAATTTCGCGGCGTCTTCAATTTTATGTGCGGCAATGGAACAGCCATATCGCTTGGCCGATTTAACCGTTTCCGTCAGCACGTCCTGAGAAATGAACGGGCGCGAGGCTTCATGAATGACGACGACAGAAGGTTCCGTTTTTACCTTGCTGAAAACCGTGCGCAACGAGCTCATGCGATTGACCCCGCCCACCACAACGCCGCGAACTTTGGTGCAGCCAAAGCGACGAATCACCTGAATGGACGAGTCAACACGATCTTTTGCCACCACGACCACGACACTGTTGATGCAGGGCGTGTCTTCCAGTGTTTTCAGCGAATGAGATAAAATCGGTCCGCTTCCCATCGGTAGAAATGCCGCCTCTGTACCCGGTGCAATTTCCTCCTCTTTTCCGCACGCGATGATGATGGCCATGACACCCATAACTTTTCTCCTTGCGTAATACTTCGTAAATAACGTCAGAACACTGGTTTACGCCCTTTAAAAGAAAAGGTCAAGTTTTAGCCCGGCGCTATTTCCTTTTCTTTTGCTTCACAAGCATACACCCTGATTTAGTGACTTCGATGAGCACCATGCTTGTTTTTTATGACGGTGATTGTCCGCTCTGCTGTGCAAAGCGCGATTTTCTACAACGCCGTGACCATAAGGGCGTTCTTACATTTTCCAATATCCGGGCGCCGGACTTCCAATCCTTGGAAAATCTTCCGGATATTGAGGTGCTGGCCTATGAAATTCACTCAGTTGCTTCGGACGGCCGAATCTTACGTGGTATGCAGGTGATTCGCGAGGCCTACAGGCTGATCGGCATCGGGTGGTTGATGGCTCCGACGGGCTGGCCGATTTTACGTCCACTTTTTGACCGACTCTATACGCACGTGGCTCGGCATCGTCTCAAATACAGCAAAATGCTCCATTTTTTGAAACGCTAGCCTCTTACTGTACAACATCTTGTAGAATGATAGCATAACAGCCACTATTTGTGCGTTGACTTGTTTAAAAACCTCGGACAAAATTTTATACATGAAAGGCGAATATACAACGGACTTCCAAGGATTGGAAAGGAGGCCTCCCAAATCCCCTTGGTCAAACAACTCAACCCCCACCCAACCATGAAAGGCCTGCGGCAACATGACGTCCACCCCCCAGAAAATCTTTGTTCTCGATACCAATGTAATTCTTCACGACAGCAGCTGTATCCATCAATTCGGCGAACACGACATCGTCATTCCCATCACAGTTCTGGAAGAATTGGATAACTTTAAAAAGGGTAACGACTCCCTCAATTTTCATGCCCGCGAGTTTGCCCGAACCCTCGATTCTCTGGCCGAAGACAAACTGTTTAATGGCGGTGTTTCCATTGGAACCGGCCGTGGAAAAATCAGCATCAAACTGGATCGCGAGTTCTCTCCGGATATTGCGGAAAGCTTCGCCGACACCAAGAAGCCGGATCACCGCATTCTGAACATCGGCTATCAGGTGGCGAAAGAAAATCAGGAAAAGATCGTTACGCTGGTGACCAAGGATGTGAACCTGCGCATGAAAGCCAAAGCCGTGGGGCTCCTGGCGGCCGATTACAAAAACGACCATGTCTCGGATATACAACAGCTCTACACGGGAACCCGCATTGAGGAGAATGTAGATCCGGAGCTGATAAACCTGATGTATACTCCGCCCTACGAATTTCCATCAGAGCAACTGAAGGTCGAGCGACCGCTGATTCCCAATGAATATCTGATTCTGCGAGGTGAGCGAAAATCCGCGTTGGCGGTTTATGATGATGAACTGAACCTCATTAAACATGTCGACAAAGTTCCAGCCTTTGGAATAACCCCACGCAATTCGGAGCAGACCTACGCGCTCGATGCCATACTCAATGATAATGTGCGGTTGGTGAGCCTGACCGGGAAAGCCGGCACAGGGAAAACACTGATTGCTTTAGCGGGTGCGCTGAAACGCAAAAAGAGTTATCGCCAGATTCTTATGGCTCGACCGATCGTGGCGCTGAGCAATAAAGATATCGGGTTTCTGCCGGGTGATATTCATTCCAAGCTCGATCCCTACATGAAGCCGCTGTTCGACAACCTGGCCGTCATTGAACATGCACAGGGCGACACTAAACGTAGCCAGGTTAGCAAATTGGTGGATGATAAGAAGCTCGTCATCGAGCCGCTCTCCTATATTCGGGGACGCAGTTTGGTGAACACCTTTTTTATTATCGACGAAGCACAGAACCTGACACCCCATGAAATTAAAACGATTATTACACGAGCCGGCGAAGGCACTAAAATTGTATTCACCGGAGACGTGTTCCAGATCGACCATCCCTATCTGGACAGCCATTCAAACGGGTTGAGTTATCTGATTGAGAAAATGACCGGTCAACGGATTTATGCTCACGTCAACCTGACGAAGGGCGAACGTTCAGAACTGGCGGATTTGGCGGGTTCGCTGCTGTGATCATTTGTGCCGGAGATCAAATCTCAACTGGCGGATTTGCATGTCCCGATAGCTGGTCTGGAGTTTGTTCAGGAGCGGTCGTTTCAGCCGCTCCAGCTCCGGCACCCAGCCGGGATGATCCACAAAGACACACATACAGAAATCTTTGATATAGCCAGGCTCACTGTGCTGGGCAATCTGCTGGCCGACCAGCTTGGGCCACGATTCCCGAAGAATTTTGATATTATCCTGAACCGGCTGCTCAAAATCCTGAACGACATGTTTCAGGATTTCGCCTACGCTTTTAACCTCGCGATTCGGAGCCATGGGTTTGTCCAGACCGAAACGCACGCGGTCGATATCCCAACGATTTTTATTCTTCCTGCTTTTCCGTGGTTGCTCCATAAGGGAATAGAGCCATATTTCGGTAACGCGAAACAAACTTTCATGACGAGAAAAACAAACGCCCATTTTTGCCCACCCCTTCATTCAGGATGTTAAGTAGTTTAAGTTAAAATTGCGCTTTGCTATTCTACGCCTTCATGGGAGCCCTTATTTGAGCGTTCGGAAGGAAATCAGCATTAAAGATCTGGCATTACTGGTCATGTTGGCCGGAGTGCTTCCGCTCGCTATGCTGACTTCGATATCCATTTATTATCTACAGCATCACGAAAACATGCGGCATATCGATGAGGAACTGCGGGTTGCCGCGACCTTTGCGGAACATCTCCTAGGCCCCGAATTTCACGATCAGATCGAAGGGCCGCATTCCATATCCACCGAAAAATTTGACCAAATGGTCGGCCGTTACAATGAACTCTGCAAAAAACTGGAGCTTGAATATCTCTGGAGCTTGATGGAGTTCGAAGGGGAGATCGTTTTCACCAGTTCCACGTCCCCGGACAAACAGGTTAAAAACGGATTACACGCCGGGTTTCTGGAAGTCCATTCTAGTCCCGATCTGTATGAAACGGTTTTCCAAACCATGGAAACACAGTATCAGAATAACGATGACAAATGGGGCACGATCCGGGCCGTACTGATTCCATCGCGCGATACACACGGTCGAAAATATCTGATAGGCGCGAGTAAAAAGATCAGCGATTTAAGATCAACAACCCCACTTCTTGTTCGCAATACATTGATCATCGTGGTCATCCTTATTGTTCCCGGATTCATTTTCAGTTCACTGCTGAGCAAGTGGCTGACCCGACCGATATTAGAACTGGCGCACGCAGCAGAAGAACTGGGCCTTGGTAATTTTGAAACCGAACTAACTTCAGGACGAACGCTCGAATTGAATATCCTCGCAAAAGAGTTTGCCTCGATGCGCGATGCATTCGTTGCAACGCTTCATGAATTGGACGACGTACTCCATGTGGTCACCCAAAGCCCCATTCTCATTTATCGAGTGAAGGCCAACAAAGACATGACGGCAGAATTTCTATCTGAGAACTATCAAATGATGGGGTATGAAATCGAGAACCTGCTGGAAGGCACCATTAAATGGGCGGACCTGATCCCTGCCGAAGATCTCGAACGCGTGGAGAAAGCAATCGTGGATGCACGAGCCAAAGGTTCTGACTCCTATACTTCGGAAATACAAATACGATGGGCCGATGGTAATTATCATTGGTACAAATGCTGGAATCAATTTGTTCGGGATGACCAAGGCGAAATCACGAGTATTCAGGGTATTATGACGGATATATCAGACCTCCGGGAAGCCTTGGAACGCGATAATCTCTATCATAATCGATTGCGCGCCCTGACCCAGGACTTATTAAAGGCCGAAGATCGGGAACGCCGCCGGTTGGCCTTGACCCTGCACGATGACATTGGGCAGATGTTGGCTGCCCTGAATATAAAAATTTCAGTGCTGGGCGATAGTTCCGATCCGGAATTTATAGAGGGACTCACCCCGCAAATTCATGAACTCCTAAGCCAAATTATGCATACCACCAAATCGTTGACCTGGGAAATCAGTCCGCCCTCTCTGTATGAACTGGATGTCGGGGCTGGCCTTGAACGCATGGCGGAAGAGCTACATGCATTATTCGGCATCAAAACCACTGTTCATGCGGCAGGACAGCATATCGTACTGGACAAAAATACATCCGCCGTCATTTTCCGTTGCACCAAAGAACTGCTCGTCAATATCGCCAAACACGCGGGCGTGAAAGAAGCCGAAGTGGGCATCTCACATTACGGCGACAAAGCCCATCTGATCATCTCCGATGCAGGCAAGGGATTTGACCCTGACTCATCCGATCAGTCATCCAAAAAGAGTTATGGACTCTTCAGCATCAAAGAACGTATTGAGCACCTTGGCGGCAGCGTAAGAATCGAATCATCGTCCGGCCAGGGAACGAAAATCATGCTCATCATCCCCATCGACATCGAAGAAACTTTAAACTAAAAAAGCCCCGTTTAACCGGGACTTTTTCCAATCATGGGAAACCGGTCTTAGTTTCCGTTGATAAAATTTACCGCATTCTGGAACAGCTTCAGACCGAGTCCCTGTTCCGGCAATTTTCCGTCCAGTTTCTGCTGGTCCCAGTTCGGATGATTTTCCGGGAAAAGATACGCTTCCGGATGCGGCATCATGCCGAAGATCCGACCCGTCGGGTCGGTCAGTCCGGCGATGGCATTCAGCGAACCATTCGGGTTCGCCGGGAATTCCTGCGTCGGTTGATTATCCGCATCCACATAGCGTGCAGCCGCACAGCCTTTGGCTTCGAGTTTTTCCAGCAGGTCATGATCCAGCGTAAAGATTTTTCCTTCGCCATGGCGGATCGGAAGCGGGAGCGTTCCAAGTCCTTTCGTAAAGACGCACGGAGAATTTTCTTCGAACCGAATGTCGCACCAGAAATTCTGGAACGTACCGCAGTCATTTTGCATCAGCGCAACGGTCGGGTCAAAATAGGTGCCATCGAGTCCCGGCAAGAGGCCCATTTTGGTCATCACCTGGAAACCGTTACAGATACCGATGATCAGCTTTCCATCATCAATAAATTTCTGGAGCTGCGCCTGCATGTGGTGTTTCACGCGGAGGGCAAAAACGTGGCCACTGGTCATATGGTCACCGTAGGAAAACCCACCGATAAACATCATCGCCTGAAAGTGTTCCAGTTGATCCGGATGATCCAGCAGATCATTCAAATGAACCAGCTCCGGTTCAGCTCCGGCCAGGGTCCAGGCGTGAGCCGACTCGGCCTCACAGTTCACCCCATACCCCGTAATGATTAAAACTTTTGGTTTACTCATCGTGTATCCTTGTTTTTGATTTGCGATTTTAGAATTTTGATTTATGGAACTCAACCGCCGTTGGGCTCATTTAAAATAGTGCTGTCGGAGACCCGAAAATCAAAATTCAGCAATCAAAAATCGAAATTTTATTTATTCATATCTTCGATCATCGCTGTTGCCGCTGCAACCGGATCTTCGGCATGCATGATCGGACGACCGATCACCAGGTGCGTTGCGCCTTGCTCAACCGCGAACGACGGAGAAGCCACGCGTTTCTGGTCGCCCACATCGCCGTCCGGCATACGAATACCCGGCGTTACAAGAATCGCATCCGGAAAGGCCTCGCGAAGCGCTTTCGCTTCGTGCGCGCTCGTCACCATGCCATCAATGCCCGATGAAATCGCCAGACGACCCAGTTCCACGGCCTGTTCAGAAACGGTGCGGTTAATTCCAAGGTCGGTAAAATCGTCCGCGCTCAGGCTGGTCAGCGTGGTGACCGCCACAATTTTTGGCGGATTTTCACATTCAGCCGCCGCTTTGGCCGCATGCTCGAGCATGGCCCGACCACCAATCGCATGAACGGTCATCAGATTAACGCCGTGGCTGGCGGCGGTTTTTACGGCATTGGCCACCGTTTGCGGAATATCATGCAGTTTGAGGTCCAGAAAGATCTTTTTACCACGCTTTTTCAGCGGTTCGAGTACCGACGGCCCTTCCGCGCAGAAAAGCTCCAAACCTACTTTATACCACTCAATAAAATCGGGTAATTCCTCAAGTTTGGCCTCCATGGCCTCGGCATTCGGCACGTCGAGCGCCACGATCAAATCTGCTTTATTCATCTGAAAATCCTTTCTGCGTTCCAAAGTGCGGAAATCTAGCAGAAAAGTTCCAGCCTCTGGAACCCTATACCGCGCGTTTTTTCCAATCCTTGGAAATGTTCAGATTTTCAGCCAGACGGTCTGGTACGGCTCGAAGGGAACGACCTTCCCTTCGCCCATGTAACGCTTACCGGTCAGCAGGTCGGAGCAGGCATCCGTGCGGTTCAGGCGGTAAAGTTTATCGTCAATCGTCAGTTCACGATACTGGTCGGTGAAGTTGCTGATGCAGATGACCCGTTCGTCTTTCCTTTCGCGCTCCACCACAAACCATTCGGGTCCGATGTTGATAATCTGCTGCGCGGCATCGGGGTGAAAAACCTTATACTGCGACCGAACCACCAACCGTCGGCTGTATTCTTTCAGCACCTTCGCGGTCGGGGAGGAGGAATCTGCAATCCGATGTTCCAACTCTTCTTCATTCCATTTCAGGCGGTTGATTGTGCGCGCCCTACCGGTTTCTTCGACGCCCGCATAGTTGTTCCGTGTGGCCGTCAGGCTATGGAAATACACGGCCGGCACGCCGCGCAGCGACATGGCGACGGTCTGGGAACAGAGGAATCGTGCCATGTGTTGATCGGTCACCGTGTCGGGATTATCTCCCATCGCATCAAAATAGGTGATGTTCAGTTCATACGGACTTTCGGTCCCGTCCGAGTTGGCTTTCATGGAAACATGACCGCCGAGGGATTTTACCCGGTCCGCAAGTTTCATCAGTTCCGTATTGGGAATAATGCCCTGTAATGGACGAACGCCGATTCCATCGTGCGATGCGGTAAAATTAAAGTAGGTGCATTTCGGCGGGAGATCATTCAGCGATGCGGCCCAGTTGGTTAGATAGGTTGAATCGCCGTTGGTCAGACCGTGCAGCAGCAACGGAGGCAGGCTGAACTGATAGACCATGTGCGCTTCATCACCTTGGCCGAAATACGAAATATTTTCTTCGTGCGGAACGTTGGTTTCAGTCAGCAGCACCACTTCCGGGGCCACCATGTCCAACAGGTCGCGCATCAGCTTCACTACTTCGTGCGTCTGCTTGAGATGAATGCAGTCGGTGCCGACTTGTTTCCACAGATAGGCAATGGCATCGAGCCGAATAATGGTTGCGCCGTTCGCGACATAAAATAGAAGGATGTCAAAAAACTCAAACAGAACATCCGGATTCGAAAAATTCAGATCCATCTGGTCATCGCTGAACGTGGTCCAGACATGGGTATCCCCATGTTGCGTATGGACGGGGGTCAGCAAGGGAAGCGCCCGCGGCCGCGTGACGCCGGAGAGATCGGTTTCCGGATCTTCTTCAATAAAATAATCCCGGTAAGGCGCAATGTTATTCACGTAGTCCACAAACCACTTGCTGCTTCGTGAGCAATGGTTCAGTACGAGGTCAAACATCAGACGAAAACCGCGCCCCAGTTCCGTCACATCGGCCCACTTTCCAAGGGCACGATCCACCACGCGGTAGTCCACCACAGAAAAACCATCGTCTGAGGTGTAGGGATAAAACGGTAGAATATGAATGGTATTAATAGCGCCGCTCAAGTGCTGATCCGAAAAGCGTTTAAGTACCTTCAACGGCGCTTCGTCGCCATTCTGCACCATATCGCCATAGGTAATGAGGATGGATGACGTTTCATCCCATAGGTCGCTTTCGCTGAACCCTTCGAGACCGATGCCGTAGCGCCCGATCAGCTGCACCATGCGCTCCAGCAGATGCTCAACTTCCTGCGGACCATAGAGCCGATTAAACCGCGTCCGCATCCGTTCCAGTGCATGGATATCGAGATTCTTGATCATGTTTCCAATCCCTTGATATTGGTGATGAGTGTCCGAAGACTGCGGCGCAGAACGGAATAACTGAAGAATCGATTGGCCACGGCATAGTTATGCTCAACCGTGACCTTTCGATAGGCCGGATCTGCGAGCAGGCGGCGAACATCATCCACAACCTCCTTCGTCAGATATCCGTCCATCAACGGAACGCGGAATCCTTTCGGCTCAATGTCGCGTGCAAAAATCGAGTACCGATTAATCAGGATCGGCAATTTAAAATAGATCGCTTCAAGAAAGGCATTGCCGAAGCCTTCATACAGACTCGGGTACGTCACAAAATCTACAAAAGGATAGAGATCCCACAGCGTATAAATTTTCTGACCTTTGGAATTTTTCTGCCGGATCT
>CAKZQV010000473.1 GCA_937141895.1 uncultured Verrucomicrobiota bacterium | reverse complement strand
GGCTGCAGCAGCAACCGGCGGTATCCAACGGAATCCGGATGGCGCTGAATGCCGGCGAGATAATTCAGCATCCATGCGGTCGGATGATTCATGGCATGGTGATCATGCGACACCTTCATCTGGGCATCATATTTTTCAAGCCCCCAGAAGCGCTCATAAATGGTGGTTGCGTCAAAATCTCGGATACTCATCGCCAGCCCCGGATAATCCGGATTCAGCAAGGTTTTGAGCGCGAGATCCACGTTCCCGTGCTCCGCTAACTGCGGGTAGATATTGTACGACATAAACCCACCGTCGAACTGGTTTCCATTTTTCTGATACACTTTTGCAAGCGAACGCGCCACGCCGTCGATCTGCGATTCCGGCACAAGGCCAAACGCCAACGCCAAACTATCCTGTGTTCCATTCCCGAAGGATTGTTTCTCTTCGTCATAAAACTCGGAAAGAATGACCGCCTTGATCCGCTCAGCCAGATCACGCGACCACTTCGCGTCAGCCGTTTTTCCCGCCGCTTTCGCCATGATGGAAAAGCGATCCGCCGCCGCGTAAAAATGCATCGTCGTAATCATCGGTTTATTTTCGGGCGCACGCTTTACACCCAACGGATTCGCATGATCCGCTAGTTTGGCCTGTTTTGGAATAAGACCGGGCGCGTCGTTTTCAAAGAACTCCAGAAAATGCTTCAGCAAATCATAGTGATCTTCGAAGGGCTGCAGGTCGCCGTGCACCTCATACATCCGCCAAACGATAAACACGGGGGAAACAGACCACACCAAAGCGCGCACATTGCCTGCCGCGCCACGCCGCCCCACTCCAATATTGGCCGGCATACGTTCCGACCCAAACGGCGGCGTAAAATAAAGCCGCGCCTGCTGACGGTAGAACGAAGCCGAGTCCAACGTATAAAACCCCGTCGCCCACGAAGCATGTAAATCGCCGCCCCACAGACATTTTTCGCGGTGCGGGCAATCTTCCAAAATAGAGTGCATATTATTGAGATGCGTCTGAATGCCCATTTTAAACATGCGATCAAGCATGGGTTCCGACGATTTAAACGTCGCCGTAACCGGCGTATCCGTATGCACCACCAACCCTTTAATCTGTCCGGCGACCGGCGCTTTGCTCAAGCCATGAATTTCGGCATAGCGGAACCCGTGATAACTGAAACGTGGATGCCAGCTATGCGGTTTTCCATCGGCAATAATCGTGTGGTTTTGCGGCGCGGCGTGGCAACTGTTGAATGTTGCCGGCGAATCGATCAGCTTTTTTCCACCCGCATCCACCGATTCCATAGCGCGTATGCGGATGACCGTGCCGGCGGGTTCGTTAAAATCCAATGCGATCCAGCCGCTGATGTTTTGCCCCAAATCGACGATCCACGTTTTTTCGCCCACGGGCCACGTTTTCACCGGATCGATTTCACGCACCACGCGAATCGGCGGGAAATCCTGCGCGATCAAACGCGGTGAGAGCCGCTCGACTTCCTGCACCGCGCTCCATCCCTTGCCCTTGCCCGGCTTCTTCCATTCGTCATGCACCTTTCGATAATCCACGCGATCACCAAGAAAGATATTCGACAGCTGAATTTCCGACTCTTTCCAAATCCAATCGTTTTGGGTGATAATCGTTTCGCTGGTTCCATCCTCGTACCGAATATCCAAATACGCGCGCAACCCCGGTTTTCCGTAGACAAACCGTTCCGCATCCGAAAACCCGCGATCATTGTTATACCATCCGTCGCCCAGCAGAACCGCGAGCGTGTTTTCTCCCGACTTCAACTGACCCTGCACATCAAACACCTGATAATGCGCTAATTCTGGATAGTCCATTTGGCCGGGATCAAGTACGTGATCGCCAATCTTTTCGCCATTCATGTACGGCTCATTATATCCGAGTCCGCAAATATAAAGCCGCGCAGAAGCCATCGGTTTTACGACCTTGAAATCCTTTTTATACCAAGCCGCCGCCAACGGCGCGCGGGGGGATATGATCGCTTCGCCCAATGGTTTTTTCCCATATGCGCATATAACCTTAGCCTTGTTTTGCTGTTTGCCTTCGATCACGTTCCAATCATTGGAACTTCGGACAAACTGCTCACTGCCGTCGGCAAAAACGATGTGCATGCCCAAACAAATCGGCGCGGATACATTTTTCCCTTCGACCTGAATCTTAACATCGTTCTCGCCCGGCTTCAGATTGAACGCAACATCTTTATAATGAATCGCCGAATCGGCGGAATAAAAACGAAGACCTGCCTTATTGTTCACAAACAGCTTCGGTCGTGCGTTTTCGATACGGCTCCACCACGTCCCCGCATAAACAATGAGTTTATCCGGCAGCGTAAACGAATGCGTGTAAACAACCTGCTTGGCCTTCTTCATGTTGAGTTTAGGGCCAATCCAATCGCCCATCACATCCGCCGGAGCAGTCTCTTCCTCAATCTCACGCGTGCAGGAAATCCATTGCGCGTTTTTCCAATCACGGTCCTGATGCAGCCCACCCTCGAACCAGGTTGGTTTCGACCATTGGAAAACCTCGCCCTTTTCATCTTTAATACGGACGCGCCAATAGACCCGCTGTTTTGAGCCGAACGCTTTACCGGCATATTCAATGCCCGTAGATTCAGCATTCTTCACCCAGCCGCTATCCCACAAATCAGGCGTTTCCAGCTTGGCCAGCGATGACGCCGCCTGAATGTGATACGCCGTTTGTGCCAATCCCTGACGATCCCCATCAAGCCGCCATGACAAAAGCGGATTCGGCCGATCCACCGCCAGCGGCGTTGCACGATAATCGCATTTAAGATCAATAGGTCCTACCGCCGCAAAAACGGCGGATGAGAACACAGCAACAAATAACCCAACCGTTCGCAATCTCATCAACACATCCCTTTTATATCTTTTCTCCACCAACTAATGGTGTCACCCAACAACCGCCCAACCCAACCAGACCAGGCGATGAAAACAATGACCCTAACCCCACGCAAAAAGCAGCCCCATCAAAGATGGTTGAGGAAATCAATTCATCATACATTTTCCCGAAATGACCCGAGTCAACCGTTATCGATCTACCCCATTCAGCGCGTAGTTTTCTATGATCCGGTCTTTTTATCGAAGAAACAGAATATCTTCAACGGTCACTTTACTCAAACTGTTGAACTAAACTTTATTCCTCCTGCTCGTCATGCATATGAAAAAGCAGGTAACCATCCTGACCCGCTTGCAGACCCTGTCCTGTATGCGACCAAATGAAGAGAAGTTCCAATAAATGATTTTTCCAAACCTTGGAAAATGAACGAACAATCACCCCGTCTGATATTTCTTAAAATTCTCGGCCTGCTCGAAGATTTCCTTATAGACCTCGTCGCGGTCGACGGGCGGATAGCCGTGTTTGGCCAGCAGGATGATCAGGTCGACCTTCAGTTCGGCCTTGATGTCATTGCGTTGGCTCCAATCGGTGTATTTGGCTTTGTCGTCGACCACCTTTTTCACCTCTTTGGACAGCGCGAGCAGTTTATCCTCGGGATACTCAAAGTCGTACTTGATGGCGAGTGACTGAAGGATGTCGTAGAAAGATTTTTCTTCGAGATCGATTCCCATCTCTCCGAAGGAATCCTTCTCTTTATGAAGTGCGTGAATCAGGTCGATCATCTCGTCGGAGAACCCTTCCAGCACCTCACTGCGAAGCACATCCTTTTCTTCCCGCTCATTGTACTTCTTCACCAAGGCCTGGAACTGCTCGGAGAAATCAACGCCCTTGACCTTGTTGATCTTCTTGAACTCCTCAATCGCTTTTTTGAGCAATTGCTGCAGCAGTTTTATTTTGGGGTTGGGTAGCTTGATCTTCTCGATCTTGGCGAGGTAGTCACCGCCGAAAATATCAATCTCCGTCGCTCCGTCTTCCCCGAGTTTAAAAAT
>CAKZQV010000472.1 GCA_937141895.1 uncultured Verrucomicrobiota bacterium | reverse complement strand
AACACCAAGAACAAGGTCATCGAGAGACACCTGATCTCGTTGGGCACGCTGAACAGCAGCCTGGTACATCCGAGGGAATGCTTCCGGGCGCTTATCCATAGCAATGCGGCAGCGTGGATCTGTTGTCACAACCATCCGTCGGGCGATCCGACTCCTTCAGCAGAAGACATCAAGATTACCCGGCAGCTCGTGAATGCAGGTGAAGTCATGGGCATTAAACTGCTCGATCACGTGGTGATCGGAGAGAGCGCGTTGAGTCTGCGGGAGACCGGCCTTGTGCAGTTTGGGTAGAAAACAGCCCCTTGGGAGACAGGTGGTTGAGTCCTGTTGCCGGAAGCGGAATGACAGGTGGAGGAAACGGATCGGGACAATGTTATTCACGGTCTGTTTTTTCATAATCAGAAAAACAGCCGCGTGAGCGGTTGAAGCGAATATGGGCGTCCCAGGGTGGGACGCCTTTTTAACTATGGAGGTAAAAACATGATCAAAGAAAAGAAAGTAAAATTCACTGCCGGGCAAATTTGCGCAACGCCTGGTGCGCTCGAAGCGATGAACCTGTCGGAGCAATCCCCGATGGAGTTTGTGGGTCGGCACGTTACGGGAGACTGGGGCGATGTCTGCGAAGACGACGCTAAGGTCAATGAAGAGTCCCTGGAACACGGGCTCCGGTTGCTCAGTTCATACCGAACCAATGAAGGCGTGAAGCTTTGGGTAATTACCGAAGCGGATCGTAGTGCAACGACGATCCTGTTGCCGGAGGAATACTGATGAGTGACTCAGTTTTCGACTTATCCGTGTTTGACGCAGTGGAAGTTGGTAAGTGCGTTGAGATTGGCGATAGCCATGACGTAGTTCGGATAGAAGAGAATGAGGAACTTACCGATGATGTTGTCGGAGAGCCGTTCTGGTCGGTCTATCTGCATTATGATCCAGAGAAGTCTGAGTCTCGCGGTGTGGAGTCTATTTGTGACTATTGGGAGCTGGAGCACGCCATCGTGATAGCTGATGCGTTACGTCAGCAGCTATCCGTGATGGCTGGTTAAATCAAATAATAAAATGAAGCGAAGAGCCGTCCCTCGGGGCGGCTTTTTGCGTTGGAGGTAATAAACAATGAAAAATGGACGAAACAAAATCAACGAGATGATCACGCAGAAAATGATCGAACGAATCAGCGCAACGGGAACGCTTCCGTGGCGCAAGCCGTGGGTGTCGCGGGACGCGCGGCCGCAGAACCTGGTGAGCCGCAAGCCGTATCGGGGCGTCAACGCATTCCTGTTGCACATGATGGGCTATGCACAGCCCTATTTCCTGACCATCAAGCAGGCGAACCAGCTCGGCGGAAAAATCCGCAAGGGTGAAAAGTCGGTACCGGTTATTTTCTGGAAATTCTTCGAGCCGGATGAGGCGAATGAAGACCCGGAAAAACAGAAAGGGTATGCCATGCTGCGCTACTATCACGTTTTTAATGTGGCGCAATGCGAAGGTATACCGGAACGGAAGATTCCGAAACTGATTCTTCCGGATCGGGAAATCTGTCCTATTGAGGAGGCGGAACGCTTGATTGCCGATATGCCGAATAAGCCGGCGATTGAATATAACCGCACCTATGCGGCCTACAACCCGCTGGGAGATGAGGTGCGTATGCCATCGCCAGAACTGTTTCTGAGTGATGAAGCGTTCTATTCGACGCTATTTCATGAGCTGACTCACTCAACGGGACACCAGTCGCGCCTTGCGCGAAAGGGGATCACAGAGATCAACCGGTTCCGGTCGCATGAGTATTCAAAAGAAGAACTTGTTGCCGAAATGGGCGCGGCGTTTCTGTGCGGACATTGCGGGATTCTTCCCGAAGTTCAGGAGAACTCAGCGGCCTATCTGAACTGCTGGCTGGAGCGACTAAAAGCTGACTCATCCATGCTAATCACCGCCGGACAACAGGCACAAAAAGCGTACGACTACATCGTTGCTGAAAAGTTTGAGCCGGTTACTGCGTGAATCAGGAAGGGCATTCCTCATCCCCGGGGAATGCCCTGTTAACTTATGGAGGTACAAATAATGAAGCGTTTTTACAAAAAAGTGGATATGAGAAATAAGATGGCGATGAGCCAGTATCTGGAAAACCATTTCCGATACAACACAATGAACAGCTGGAACCGTAGCACGTCCTATGCAAACTGTATGAAAGTTCATCGGCTGGAATTGCCTGATGAGATCTTACAGAAAGCGTGGGGCATGCTCGACTGCTCTGAAATATATGATGTATTTAATCGGTTAATCAGAGATTGGGCTGATGCACAGGACTGGGAATGGCAGGCTGGATTCAACGGACGGAGCGGAGGATACCTCGTGCTCTATCGCGGTGGACTCGACTGGAAGAATGCCAAGACCGCTAAATGCAATCACTGCGGCAAGTTGACCTGGCATAAACAGGCGACACCGTGCACATCTGAATACTGCAACGGGATACTCCAAGTATTTGAAAAACCGGAGCCGCAGATATTTAGCCAGCCAGGAAAACCGGTTGATCAAGATGAAGACTTCAGCGAGTGGAATATTGAAGCTCTGCGGAATCGAGTCAAGTTGGTTCAGGAATTTGACCGCCTATGCGATCAAATCGTCGATGAGTTTATGTATTTTTGTAAAACCTACGATGTGGTGGATAAAGACATTCTGGTGCCTAAATCCATCAGAACCCTTGAGCCCGCTTCCTGATTTCTCTATTCTTTACCCGAAGCAATTTGTTTCGGGTTTTTACTTAGGGGATAGCGATAGCTCTGTTTGAGGTTGATGATGAAAAAGATTTTTCTCCCAATTTGTGTAGCAAAATACAAAGACAGCCAGTGGTGTGATTTAGATGGAAACATCGCAGACCTAAATGCTCTGCAAGATGTCTTATGTAACTTGTATGAGTATGAGCTTTTAGAATGTCAACTTAGCACCGGGGAAGTTACCGAGTCACGCATACGAAAGGCTTTTGCCCAACTAATGAAACTTCCAGAGGCATCTCAGTTAGTGATCTATTACACTGGGCACGGGTTCAGGATCGAAGATGATGATTCTGGTCATTGGATTGCATATGAGGGCGTTTATGATGAAAGCGGGTCCGAACGCAAAGGGTGGATTGATAATGGGCGAATCGTCCGCCAGCTTCAGAAGGTGCCAAGCCGACATATTTTGTTGATCAGCGACACCTGTTTCTCAGGGCAAATATTGAAGGAGTGTTGTGGTGTTTCTGGTGGAGAAGTTGACAATATTTTTCACAAATCTATGGAAAGAAAGGTTCGGGAGGTGTTGACCTCTTGTGATGCCGATGAACCTGTCTATGTTGATACCATAAATGGTTTAAGTCCATTTATGTATCATCTTGCTAATATTTTAAAGAATATGGATTCTGAATACATTAAATGCTCTGTTTTGCATGAGCGTTTAGAAAAATGTTTAAGATTTCAATATAGTCCTCGTCATGCGCAATTATATCGCTATGGACATGTGGATGGTGGAAACTTTTTATTTTATAAAAATTGTGATTCGTCTGCTGTGGCTAAGGTATTAGATGTGGGTCCGCTGGGAAGAGAAAGCTCTTCACATGTAAATGCTGTTCAGTCTAAATTTTTGCGAGAGCATCTTCAGCCAGGAAGGTGCCCTTCTTGCGGAAAATATAATGACAAAGATAAGCGCATATTTACATGCCTTATTTGCGGGCGAGAAAACTTATGTGAAGACCATTTGTCCGGAGAAGGTTTGTTTTGTTGTGACTGCGTAGAACCCACTAAAACTTGTTCGTTTTGTAATGGGGTTGGGGTATTAAACAAACGTGTGACAGGTACCTTGTATTGCCTGTGTCCCATATGCAATGGAACAAGATTGCATTCACCTATATGGAAAATATGTCCCATCTGTGAGGGAGCGGGCTCCC